>JBGTNB010000482.1:0-4747 GCA_041743285.1 Gemmatimonadaceae bacterium | reverse complement strand
CCGGATGGCGGGTCAGGGCGTGCCCGGCGCGCTGCCTATCGACTGGGCGGCGCTCATGCGGTTCAAGCGGACCTTCACCGATCCTGTCCCGGAGAATCGTGAGGCATCGTTTGCCGAAGCCGGAATCGCCACGCTTCACGGACCGGCGCGCTTCACGGCGCCGGATGTGCTGGTGGTGGGAAGCGACGCGCTCGAGGCCCGCCACTTTCTCATCGCCGTCGGCGCCGCGCCGCGTCTCCTCGATATGCCCGGCTCAGATGCGCTCCTCACGAGCACGGATTTTCTCGAGCTCGAGAACCTGCCGAGGCGGCTCGCCTTCGTGGGTGCCGGCTACATCAGCTTCGAGTTCGCGCACCTGGCTCGCCGCGTGGGAGCGGAGGTCACGATCATCGGCCGCGGTCGGCCGCTCGGGCAGTTCGATCCGGATCTCGTCGATCGCCTGATGCGGCACACGCGCGACCTCGGCGTCGAGCTGCGGCTCGGGGTCGAAGTGATTGGCATCGAGGCTGGACCGGGCCGGACGATGGTCGTGCGCATGGATAGTGGCGAGACGGTCACCGTCGATGCAGCGATCCATGGTGCCGGTCGCGTCCCCGCGACCGCGGGACTCGGGCTCGAGGCGGCCGAGGTCGCGACCGAATCCACAGGCGCCGTTCGCGTGAACGAATACCTGCGGAGCCTGACGAATCCGCGCGTGTACGCCGCCGGCGATGTCGTCGCCCGCCCCGGTTCGGCGCCGCTCACTCCGGTCGCCGGTTACGAGAGCGGAATCGTCGCATCCAACCTGCTGGGGGATGACCTCCGGACGCCGGATTATCGCGGAATTCCCAGCGTCGTGTTCACCATCCCACCGCTTGCCAGCGTGGGCCTGACCGAGGAGGAGGCACGTGGTGAGGGATTGGACATCATCGTCAGGTCGCGCGACACATCCGGCTGGTATTCCAACCGTCGCGTTGCCGAAACGTGCGCCATGTTCAAGACGCTCGTCGAGCGCGAGAGCGATCGCGTGGTGGGCGCACATGTGCTCGGACCCCACGCTGAGGAGGTGATCAATCTCTTTGCATTGGCAATCCGGCAGGGTCTCACCGCGACAGCCCTCAGGCACCAGCTGTATGCCTATCCAACGGTGGGGTCGGATGTGCCACACATGGTGTGAGACGACGACGAGCGGGTCATTGCGCTGGTGAAGTGATTACCTCCACCCCACCCCCGCGCGGAATCGCAGTGATGGCCGTGCGCGGGTGCGCAGGCGGAGCCGCCACCCCCACCCCCGCGCGGAATCGCCATTCTCCAGAATTCGTGATCAGCGAGTTCGACTGAGAGATCGCCTAACGCGTTGTTTTACGGCTCAGTCCAGGTGCCCCTGCGGCACGACCCGTCGCACCTGAATGATCTCCGCGGTGGCGCGACCCTTCGACTCGGGCACCGTTCCCTCGATCTCCACCATCTTGCCGTCCAGCTTTTCGAGCTCGGCCAGCGCAGCCGCTGCGTCCGCATGACGGATCAACCGGAAGGCGCGCTCCTGGCCCGGTACCACGAGCATGGCGGCCCCATCATTCCGGACCACACGACCGCGAATGCGAACCTCCGCCGCCTTCGGGGTGAATCCGTTCGATCGCACCGCGTCGCGAATCTGCACGACGCTAACGCGGTTGTCGGCACTGAACTTCACGACCGCGACACCGCGGTTCAGGCTGACGTCGACCCCTGTCGTCCCGTCGATCTTTCGAATTGCCACACGCACGGTGTGGGCACAGACCGCTCAATCCATTCCGAAGATCGTTTGCCGCATCTCCTGGAGTTGAGCCTGAACGATACCCGGGGCGAGCCCCAGGAGGAAAGCGGTTACCGCGGCGATTCTGATCATCTCGGTCCTCCTTAGAACCATAACGTGGTGTTGAGCACCAGCCGCATCGTTTCTCCGGGCTGGCTCCCGTTCACATCTCGGTACGCATTGAACACGGGTCCCCCGGAAACGCCCCACGATCCGAACAGGCCGAGGAGCGTCGGGCCGACGAAGATCTGGTGCCCGCCGGTGCCGGAGAGACGCTCGCCGGCCACGACGGTTCGAGCACTGTGCTCTCCAATGACCTCGACGAAGATACGCCAATCCGGGTGCGGATAGTCCCGCTGAAACATCGGCGGCCGGTAGCCGGCCACCAGACTGTATAACGTCACATCACCCAGGTGGTCCTCCGAATCGCCACCCACATCGATGTAGCGGCGATGGAGGCTCCCCGCCCAGAGGTACAGGGTTCGGGACGCATATCCGGTGACGATCGACCCAACGAGCCCGGGCGAGGTCGTAATCCCTGCACGCGTTTGGTCGGTAGGGTAGTCCACCCCGACCCAGGTCGTCGTCTCGAAGCGAGTACCGACATCCGTGCCCTGCCGGTGAAAGCGCCAGCCCAGCAGCAGTTCCGCATCGGGTGCGGCCGGCATGCGCGCCATCCCCCGAGCGTTAGGCACGCGCGGCAACGTATTCAGCGGCAGAGGCAGCGACGCGGAGAGCTGCACGTCTTCGGTGATGCCGTAGCTCAGCATGGGCCTAAGCATGAGGGTGGCGCCGTCATCCAACCGTCGGCTCATCGCCGCCACGTCCACGCTCCAGCCGCCCCTGCCGAGTGTGGGCGTAGACAGGCCGTACGCCGGACCGTGCCCCTGCGATGCGGCGGTGGTCGACGGGCCCAGCGCGGCGGCCAGTATCAGCCCGCAACGCATGCACTTCATCGGTCGAGCGCAACGAGGATGGGGCCGAGCGCGAACGCGACGAAAAAACCAGCGACGTAGATGGCCGCCGATGCAACAAGGACAATCCGGCTGAACCGTGTCGCGCCCCGGCATGCGAACTCCTGGCCCGGCTCGCAGGCTCCGGCTCGCTGCTGGAGCGCCGGGACGAGACGGTAGATGTAGTATGCGTTGGCGGCGATTAGCGCACCGGAGAGGCCGAATACGATCTCCTTGCGGCGGGACAGCTCGACGAGCCACGGCGCGCTGGAAAGCGCCGCACCAACGGTGGCGCCAAGTCCCGCCAGCACGAGAAGCGACGGGAGGGCGCAGCAGACCAGCGTCCCCAACGAGGCGAAGAGCGAAAAGTAGCCAGGCAGCCGGCTCTCGTTCGCGTTACCGGGCGACATGGTCCGGCTCGAACGAGACCGGCTATACGCCTCGCGTGGTTACTGCACGCCGCAGCAGTTGCCGCAGCAAGGACCGGGATGCTCGCAGCCGCAGGCGCAGGCCGCACATCCGCAGCAGCAGGACTCGTGTTCGCATTGCGTGATCATGACTTGCCTCCAGTCAGGGTTTTCTGGCGCCGGCGCATTGCCGGCATCTCGTTTGGGTGGGTTCCTGCGCTCCATCTGGAGCGCTCACATCGGCCCGATCGTCGAGCGTTTCGAGGATCGCACACTCCGGCGCACCGTCGCCACACGCGCACGCCGCGATCATCTCCTCCAGCGCCGTGCGCATCGAGGCGAGACGTCGCATTCGCCGGTCGATGTCCACGACCTTGGCGACCGCGTACTCTCGCGCATCGGGTCCGCTGCGGTGGCGGTCCCGCAGCGCCAGCAACTCCGCGATCTCGGTCAGCGTGAACCCCACGTCCTGGGCTCGCCGGATGAATCGCACGCGCGACACCGAATCCGCGTCGAACTCGCGGTATCCGCTGCGGCTCCGCGATCGTGGCCGAACGAGCGAACGTCGCTCGTAAAAGCGGATCGTGTCCACGCTGACCCCTGTACTATTCGCGAGCTCTCCGATGCGCATGGTGACCAGGGTGGTTGCGGGTACTGCCCCCAGTGTACACCCTGGACCATACTTCAGGGTCAACCGTTCCTGCCCGACTTTACGCTCCGGCACGACTATGGGCGTAAGGCGCTGGTCGAGCTAAGGGGCTCCTGGACTCCGGAGTATCTCGATACCAAGGCGCGCAAGTGGTTCAAGACGCAGCCGCGCGCATCCGCCGAGCTGCCCGCAGTCATCACCGTCCACAACAAGCTGGTAACCACAGGACTCGTGCGCCGCTCCAAGAGCGATGACCCGATCAGGGCCGTCGCGTTCGCGACGACCAGTGGATGGCGGTAATCTTCCAGCCGTCAGGCGACCGCATGAGAACCATCAGCTCGGCCCCGGCGGAGTTGATGGTGCGGCCGCGATACTCCCCCTGAGTAGTGCTCGTCGAACTTGCCCACGCGACATCGCCGCGGACGATGATGCGCATGGGTCCTCGCTCGCTCTTGACTGCTCGAGCGAACGCGATGTCGCTCGCCAGGTGGTGAGACCGGTACTCGGAGCGCGACTCGATCCCCCCGCTCTCGAGCACGATCACGTCATCGGCGAGCAGTGCGAGCGCCGCGAGGCTGTCCCCCGACTCGAGTGCCGCGTGGTATTGGAGAATCGTCGCAGCCACCGCCGCAGAATCGTTCCGCGCTGCGGCTCGTGACACGGAGGCAACCGAGGCCACGCCAGGTTCCACCGGAAACACGAACGTAGACCAGTGCGTGTCCCAGTCGGCACCCGAACCTGGCGTCGCCGGCACGATGTGGATGGTCCGGATGTTCCACGCACCGGCCCGCCTCACGGGCACCGTCGCGAACCCTTCGGAATCCGTCACCAGGCTCAAATCCGGCGACGTATTGGCTGCGCCGCCGCCGGCCAGTGAGGCCCCAGCCGCTACGCCCGCATGCAGATGCGCCGCAGCGAGCGGACGGCCGTCGTAGAAAAGCCGCACGCGCAGCGAGTCGCCGGC
>JBGTNB010000481.1:0-8092 GCA_041743285.1 Gemmatimonadaceae bacterium | reverse complement strand
AGTTCGACGTGGCCCTCAAGCCTCTCGATTGGATCGGCTCCTCCCTCGACGACCTGCGCGCCTTCCCGACGGTGGCTCGGCAGCGCGCCGGATTTGAGCTCTATCGAGTGCAGCAGAGCCTCAACCCCACGGACTGGAAGGTAGAGGGACACCGACTCGGGCTGGCCGGCTGACACGAGTTCCGTTATAATAGGTGGTGTGATACGGAGCTTCGGGGACGCCGCGACCGAGGACCTCTTCAACGGTGTCGACAGTCGCCGGGCGCGTGCCGCCTGTCCGTCACACCTGTGGTCTATCGTTCGCCGGAAACTCACGCTGCTCAACCGCGTGCGCGACCTGCGCGAGCTCGCCGTGCCACCGGGAAACCGGCTGGAGCGTCTAAGTGGAGATCGCCGCGGCCAGCACAGCATTCGCATCAACGATCAGTACCGGATTTGTTTCCGCTGGGAGGCGCGCTATGCCGACGAAGTCGAAGTCACGGACTACCACTAAGCGGACGAAAAAGGCGTCGGTCGCCAAGAAGCCCCTAGTGCGCCGCCGACTGCCAACCGAGCTGCCACCCGTGCACCCCGGAGAGATGCTCCTTGAGGAATTTCTCAAGCCGCTCGGCATTTCGCAGTCCGCGTTCGCGGTCCGCCTCGGCGTGTCGTTTCCGCGTCTCAATGAGATCGTTCGCGGCAAGCGGAGCGTCACGCCGGATACCGCGCTCCGCCTCGCGCAGGTCACCGGCATGAGTGCCGATTTTTGGCTCAATCTTCAGACGGATTGGGATCTCTGGCACGCCCTGCGCTCCAAAGATGCGGCGCAGATCGCCAAGTTGGCTCCGCTGCCGCGGGCCAGCTAAGCGAACGCCCGGGGCGATGCGTGTGGCCCTCTAACGATTCGCTGGAGCAGACGGGGCGGCCAACCGCCCTACCGCGGCCAGAGCTTCGCCCTGGCCGCCCCGCAGCTTAGTTCTCGCGTTAGGTCGACATGGCATCGTGCGGGACTGAGGAGGGATAGGGCGTGACTCCGGACCGATCGCCGAAACAGGAAGCAAAGTCAGCCTTAACCGATCTGGAGGCCTTCGCCCTCGAACAACGCATGGCGAGAGCCGAAGGTGACGCGCCAGTCCACGAGCGCGAGCCCTATTTCTTCCTCTTGGCCAGACGCGCCGTCGCCGATCCCACGCTGGCTCGCCTCGATGAACTCTTGGAGGAGTTCAGAGGCACAGGTCACTATGTTGCTGGCTACGCTCGGGATCAGGAGGGCGTGTCCCAGCACCTCGAGCGGCTGTACGCTGCGGTGGAAGTGTTGCGCAAGGAGTTTACTAACTCTAGTAGCGCGAAGACCGCTGACGCGGCTTTGAAAGAACAAAGCGCACGAACTGGGCAAGACTCCCTTGATTGACTGCAGCGCATGAGCAACCGGGAAGATCGGTAACAGTTTAGACCGGGAACATAGGTAACACTTTTTGGTTACTCCGCTTCAATCGCGGAGGGTGTAATCCCGCTCATCCAGGCGGGCTAGGAGCACGTTTACAGAAGTAGATCGACCAGATTCCGTCGTCGACCTCTTCGAGGCCAACCGGCAGCTGCTTGAGTGCGTTCGAGAGAAAGAGCAGCTTGTGCTGAAAGCGGAACGTCCCTGCGTTCGTTATGCGTTTGATGACGAAGTGCGTCGGATACTCGATAGCCGGCAGCCGCGCTGGATAGTCTCGCGGAGAGGGCTGGTAGCGAGAAGCAGGCGTCGCCCCCGCGAGAAACTCGTGCGGCCGCACCTCGTTGAACTCTCGGCGGAAGGCGTTGAACGCCCGCTGCTGCGCGACGGCCGTCGCTTTCGGTGGCCGCAACGCGCCGCCTTGAGTGTCCTGTGCATGCGCTCGTGCGCCGCATTCTGCTGCGGCGAAGCAGGGCGGATCCGCTGGTGCTGAATGCCTAACCGCATCCACCAGACGTTGAGCTGCGAGAGCCCGTGGATCCCGCCGGTGGCGAACGGCATGCCGTTGTCCGTCCGGATCGCTCGTGGAAGCCCGTAGGTGCGGAAGGCACGCTCGAGCACGCCCCGCACGGGGACGCCTTGGTGGACGCCATCCCCTTACAGGCCAGCAGATAGCGCGTGTGCTGGTCCGCCAGGGTGAACGGATAGCAGTAGATACCGTCGCCGGTGCGGAACTCGCCCTTGAAATCAGCCGTCCACAGGTCGTTGGGCCCACTCGTCTGGGGCGGCACCACGCCCGGATGCCGGTGCGACCGTCGGCGCCGTCGCTTCGAGATCAAGCCGCGCCTGGCGAACAAGTCGCCGACCGTACTCGCCGCCGGCCACACGTCGATCTCCGGGTGCCGCGGTAGGAGGTACTGCAACAACTTGCGCGGCCCCCAGCTCGGGTGCGCCCGCCGTGCCTGACAGAGCAGACGCGCAACACTCCCAGCGAGCCGATGGGGGCAGTGCTGCGGCGCCCGGCTCCGATCCGCCAAGCCCGGCAACCCGCCGGCCTCGTAGCGTGCGAGCCACTTGTACCCGGTCTTTCTGCTCACCCCATAGCGGGCACAGAGCTCGGTCATGGTAAAGACCTGCCGCCGGTGGTCGGCGAGGAAATCGCGACGTTGAGTCATGGGTGCTGTCTCCAGCCAGGGCATGGCGCACCTCCTCGAGGTCCGCCATGTTAGCACTGTTACCCATGTTCCCGGTCTGATCTGTTACTTATGTACCCGGTCTGTACCGCAGCGCGACCTAACATTTCACTGAAGCTGAAGGGGCGGCCGGCGGGCGTACACCGGTCCGGGCCACGCCCTGGCCGCCCCGCAGCTTAGTTCAAGCGTTAGGCCGCAACCTACTTCTCGACAGGAGGAGCCATGACTTCGACCACGGCGCCGCAAGTTGAGGTCGAGCAGCACCACACGTCCTTACGAGTAGCGGATCTCTCGGCGGCTGTCACGTTCTACACGACCCGCCTCGGGTTTCTCCACGCGTTCAGTTGGGGGGACCCACCCGCCATGGCCGGGGTCAACGTCGGCGAGACGCAGATTTTTCTTGAGACCGGTTCGCCAGCTCCTCAGGGATGCTCCCTGTACTTCGTCATCGGCAACGCCGACGAGCTTCACGAATTTCATCGCGCAAACGGCCTCGAAGTTATCGAGGCGCCCGGCGATCGCCCTTGGGGGCTGCGCGACTATACAGTGCGTGACCTCGATGGTTATGCACTGACGTTCGGCCATCGCCTGCCTAGCCGGGAGCCTCCACTCGAAATCGAGCGGGTTGACGTGCCGGTCCGACTCGAGCGCCGGCTTGCCGCTGTCCTACAGGACCTAGCCGTGCGCAAGCGGATGACTGTGAGCGGCTGCCTGGAGGAGACACTCCTGCACACCTTCGAGCCGGTCGCTGACGGCGTAGCGCACCCTCACACGAACACCGATCTCCGGTACATTCAGGAACTGAAGCGGAAGCACGGCGTCAACTATGACGCCCATGCGAGCTACCGGTTCGTGGAGAGGCAAGATGGCTCGCCATGAAGCCTCCGCGCGCCTGCGGCCTAACGAACGCTGAAGCTGACAGGGGCGTTGCGGATTGCGCGCAGCGTTGCGGCGCGCTCTTATCTGATTCCCCTGCAGCTTAGCTATGGCGTTAGGCCGCAGCCCGACCTCTGTGAAAAGCTCATTGTTTCCCCGTCGGGCGGCGCGGATGCGTAGAGGCGACGTGTCTGGACGGCCTCCGTCGCGAGGCGTACCTTGGCGCGGTGGACCGGATCGCCCATCTGAATCGACTCGCTCGTCAACCGACGAGCAGGCCCGGCCCACGACGCAGCGTCACGTCTCACGCTGAACGGCGGAAGCGCATGGCTGACATCACAGAGCACCTCTCCACTGCCCTCGCCGACCGTTACCGCATCGAGCGCCGACTCGGCGAAGGCGGCATGGCCACCGTCTATCTTGCCGAGGATGTGAAGCACAACCGCAAGGTTGCGCTGAAGGTGCTGCGGCCCGAACTCGGGGTCGTGCTCGGCGCCGACCGGTTCCTGCAGGAGATCAAGACCACGGCGCGACTCCAGCACCCGCACATTCTGCCGTTGTACGACAGCGGCAGCACATCAGCGGCGCACGGCGGCGGTACGGGGTTCCTGTATTACGTCATGCCGTACGTAGAAGGGGAAACGCTCAGGGAGAAGCTCGATCGCGAGCAGCAGCTCGGCATCGACGAGGCGGTGAACATTGCCACCGAGGTAGCGGACGCGTTGCAGTACGCGCACGACCAAGGTGTCATTCACCGGGACATCAAGCCCGAAAACATTCTCTTGCGCAACGGTCGCGCCTTCGTCGCGGACTTCGGCATTGCGCTGGCAGTGAGCGCCGCGGCCGGCGGCCGGATGACGGAGACCGGCTTGTCGCTGGGCACGCCGCACTACATGTCGCCAGAGCAAGCGACGGCGGACACGCACATCGACAACCGCTCTGACATCTACTCGCTCGGCTCCGTGCTGTACGAGTTGCTGACGGGTGAACCCCCGCACACCGGCCCATCAGCGCAGGCGATCGTTCTGAAGATCGTGGCGGACGTGGCCCGACCGGTCAGAGAGTTGCGCAAGGCGGTGCCGCCGCACGTCGCTGCAGTCCTCGCAAGGGCATTGGAGAAGCTCCAGGCAGACCGTTTCGACAGCGCGAAGGCGTTTGCCGAAGCGCTTCACAATCCGGCGTTCACCTGGCCCGTCGCGACTACCACGACCGTCGGTGCCGCAGGTCTGGCTTCCCGTCGGGTCGCCCTGCCCGCCTTGCTGGCCGTAACCCTGCTAACCATCGCGCTGGCCGCCTGGGGCTGGAGTCGCCCGAGTCGAACGACGTCCGTCGCCCGTTATCCCACTACGCTCGGCGCGTCCGGTGCCCTCGATGGCATCACGTTCGCGGTCGAGGCGGCTCTCTCACCCGACGGATCGTCATTGGTCTTCCGCAGTCCGCTGACGGGACCCGGCCAACTCTACATCAAGCGCCGCGACGAAGTGGTCGCGCGGCCGCTGGCCGGCACGGAAGGTGGCTCGGGACCGTTTTTCTCCCCCGACGGTACGTGGGTCGGATTCGTCGCAAACGGCCAACTGCGGCGGATCCCGAGCACGGGCGGACCGTCCCTCAAGCTCGCGGACTCCGTCGACCCGACGTACAACCGCGCAGCGTGGCTGGAGGACGGTTCAATCGTCTACTACGATTTTCCGGCCCACACGCTCCGCCGCCTCGGTTCCGGGGACGTCACATCGAAGGTGATCGTCTCACCTGCGATGCTCGGCGGGCGCTACCCGTGGTTGCCCACGCCGCTTCCTTCCTCGCGCGGCATCTTGTTCACGGCCCATCTCACGCAATGCGTGGGGCCCGTCAGCTGCCGTCCGAGCCGAGTGTACGTGTACGACGCGCGCCGAGATACCGTTCGCGTGCTCTTCGACGACGCCATCGGCGCCTGGTACGTTCCCACCGGACACGTACTCTACCTGACCAGCGCTGGCACTCTCATGGCCGCGCCCTGGGACAACGCGGCGCTTGCCCCTACCGGGCCACCGGTGCCTGTTCTGGACGGAATTCAGGCTCCGGGATTCCTGGTTTCGGGCGAGGGGAACGCGTATTACCTGCTGGGACGTTCGGAATTCGCGCCTGGCCCAGTGCCCAATGCCGTCGTCGTGTGGGTGAATCGAACCGGGCGCGTCGAGCCGGTGGATTCCTCGTGGCAGGTGAATACGGGGGGCACCGACAACGGGTCCATCGGGACGGATTGGGGACTCGCCCTGTCGCCTGACGGACGGCGCATCGCACTCTCGCTGCTTACCGATCTTGGCACTGACATCTGGATCAAGCAGGTACCCACGGGGCCGGTGTCAAGGCTCACGCTGTACGCCGGTGCGGACCGATCGCCCGCCTGGACGCCGGACGGGCGAGCCATCACGTTTTTTTCGGACCGGCCTATCTCGACCGATACGACTCGGCAGGTGAACCCGTTCAACGTCTGGGAGCAGGCCGCTGACGGCACCGGCGAACCCAGGCTGCTCTGGGGCAAGGATGGTCCGACCGACGCGTTCTGGAGTCCAGACGGCCGGTGGATCGTGCTGGGCGCAACCAGGTCGACAGGGGCATCGGTACAGGGGGACATTCTCGCCACGCAGCCGGGAGTGGACAGCGTGGCGCGCAGGATAGTGGCGACGGGATTCGACGAGAAGGGCGCGGCGCTGTCGCCGGATTCCCGTTGGCTCGCGTACGTGTCGAACGAGCAGGGCGAAAACGAGGTGTTCGTCCGCCCGTTTCCAGATGTGAACGGCGGCAAGTGGCAAGTCTCAAGTGGCGGTGGCAGCGCTCCGCTCTGGGCGCACAACGGGCGCGAGCTGTTCTACGTCGCCAACGGGGAGATGAACGTCGTGAGGATCCATCCGGGTCCGCCCTTTTCCGCGGAACCACCCCGCGCCCTGTTCGCGATCCCGGACGGAGTCCGCGCGGGATCGCTGTTCGGCGGCACGTTCGGGATCACGCCTGACGACCAGCGGTTTCTCATGGTGCGAGACAACAATTGGGGGGATATGGCGGGGACGCCCATGCTCGTGACGGTGCAGGGCTTCTTCAACGAGCTGCGGGCGAAGCTGAAGAGGTGATGCGCTGTACTTCGTTGTGGGGTCGCTCCACGGTCGGGATGTTTGGTCTGACTGTGTGGCGTGCAGCTGCAGAGAGGTCGTGGGCGCTCGTACTCCGGGGTAGCGGGCGCCTCGGTGTTCGGAGTAGCGTTCACTGCAGGTGGCGTTCACCGGGCGGGATCCGATCGGACTCCTCGCTGCTGGAGACCGCACAGCTCTGGCCGCGAATAAGGCGAGCATCGCCACCAGCCGGCCTAACGAACGCTGAAGCTGACGAACGATTCTCCGAATTTCGCGTAGCTCCGCTACGCGCGTCTTACTTGGCTCGTTCGCAGCTTAGCTCGGGCGAACTAGACCGACAAACGCTTAGTCGTATCATGCCCTTCTAGGTGTCCCACTCCAGTCAGACATCATACAGAGATCGCTTGATCTTCATCCTTAGCTGCGCCACCGACGATGCAGTCTATCAGGTTTCCGACAGGCGCCTCGTTTGGCTCGGTGGCTCAGCCCCTGGATCGGTTAAGGACGACCAAAGCAACAAGGCAGTACTGGTCGATGGCCGCATGGCGTTCGGCTACACAGGGATCGCTGAAATCAATGGCGCAGGAGGTGACTATTGGCTCGCCAGTCTGTTTGGCAACCAGTCAACCAGCGATTTGGCAGTTGTAGCCGAACGGATCCGAGCAGAAGCCACGCGTGAGTTCAAACGCATGAGCGTTCCTGATCGCCGTTGGCTAAGGCACGCGTTTGTCGGCGTCGGTTGGGCGACCTATCGTGGTGAGAGCGCCGTCCTTCCGATGCTCGTTACCGTGACAAATGCGCTGGACGCTAGCGGGGAATGGGAAGTAGCTCCCTCTCCGGAGTTCAGGATGCTACTTAACCGTTGGGGCGCGACAGCAGCGGGGTTCTCTATCGCATTCGCCGGGCAATCGCTCATCGACGGTGAGAAGAAGGCCATCTGGCGGCATGTTCGTAGAGTTGTTCGACGCGGAGCGCCTCGATTAGCTATGCTGCGAGCCCTGATAGACTCGTGCATGTGGATCGCAAGCCGTCATTCAACTGTCGGCAAGAGTCTAATGGCTCTTTGCATACCGAAGATTGCGGTTCTTCGTCAGCGGGCCTCTGGTCAGATCTTCTTGCTAACTGGACCTCCTGGCGACGACGCTCCGACCTTTCTCTATGTACCGGGTACTGGCGAGCGCAGTGTGATCTACGGGCCGCACTTCGCGGCAGGCGGGAACAGTTCTTACCGATTTTCGCGTTGGGCCTCTTCCGCCGGCGGTCTAACGATTCGCGCTGGAGCAGACGGGGCTGCCAGCCGCCCTACAGCGGCCAGAGCTCCGCCCTGGCCGCCCCGCAGCTCAGCTCAAGCGGTTTTAGAGCACGCACGTGCTCAGCGCACTTCGAGCACACCGTCGCCATCACCGAGAACGGCCCGCGCATCCTGACCAACGGTACTGGCTAGGCGTCAGGCATCCGCCGGGTCTGCGGCGCTCACCGCGGCGCTGGCATGGTCGC
>JBGTNB010000480.1:0-2290 GCA_041743285.1 Gemmatimonadaceae bacterium | reverse complement strand
CCTGGAGATACTTGCCCTGTTCGAAGAGGTCGACGCCGCCGGTGCCGGCGTGGCGGAGCTCAAGGACGATGTGAACCGGCTTGCCGAGACGTGGAAGGGCTTGCCGGCGGCGGCGCCGAATGCGTCTCCTCTCGAACCGCGACGCGCACAGGCCCCTCCGAGGACGCACAGCGACCGGCTCAACGCGTCGACTTTCGTCGAAAAGGGATGGAGCCTCATCGCGCTCGGCGATCACTCCGGAGCCGAACGGGCACTCGTGCGTGCGCTCGAGCTCGCGCCTGACGACTCGCGAACGGAAGCACTGCTCGGCTGGGCGCAGATGCACCAGGAAAAGCTCGATGAGGCGTTGGCGAGCTTTCAGCGCGTGCTCATGCGGGACGCGACGAATGCGATGGCTCGTGTGAACATTGGATACATCTGCCTTCGGCGCCGGATCTTCGGGGAGGCGATCGAGCATCTGTCGCGCGCAATGCACAGCGAGGACAGGAAGGCGGTGCTCTATGCGCACTTCTATCTCGGCCTGGTGTACCTTGAGCGCGAGATGTACGTGGATGCGGGCACGTTCCTGGAGAAGGCAATCGGGCTCGGTCCGAACCTTATCGAAGCGTACTACCATCTGGGACACGCGCACTGGCTGCACGGTGAGCCCGACCGGGCCGTCGATACGTGGCGCCGCGGCGCGGAGGCCAACAAGTTCAATCAATGGGCAAAGCGGTGTGCGGAGATGGTCGTAAGCGCGGAGCGCGGAGAAGCGGTTTCGCGCTCTGCATAACGCTGCTCGCCTGTCTGCTGCTGCCCGCTTACGGAGCGGCGCAGGACGGGGCGCCGCTCCGGTTCGATCAGGGCCGATTCACCGTCGTTGCCTTTCCGCGGGATGAGACATTGGCCCGAGCCATGGTCGCGTCGGCCGCCGAACGCGACACCTTTCCCGGGCTGCCAAGGTCCCGTGACCGCGTGATGATCGCCATCGCCCCGGATGCCGACCGTTTTCGCGAATGGGTTGGACCCTACGCGCCCGAATGGGGGGCGGCAATCGCTTTTCCCGAGGAGCGTCGGATCATCATGCAGGGCAGCTCGGCGCCATCCTCTGCCGGCGACCCGATACGGGTCCTTCGACACGAGCTGGCACATCTGGCTCTGCACGAAACGTTAGGTCAGCTGCCACCGCGGTGGTTCGACGAAGGATACGCCGCATACGCGGCCGGTGAGTGGGGGCGCGAAGAGGTGCTTGCCACGAGCTACGCGCTTTTGGTGCGCGGCCTGCCATCGCTCGATTCGCTCGACCGGTGGTTCATCGGCGGCTCGTCGCGGGCCGGATCGGCGTACGCTCTCGCCTATCGAGCGGTAAGCGACATCGCCGCACTCGACTCCGAGCGCGGGCTCACCCTGTTTTTCCAGTACTGGGAGCAGACTGGGTCGCTCGACCGCGCAGTGCGTCAGGCGTACGGCATTACGCTGGCGGGTTTCGAGGAACAGTGGCGCCGGCGCACGATGCGCCGTTACGGCGCGCTGGCGCTGTTCGCCGACCTGTCGCTAGCTCTGGGGATCATGACCCTGTTCATCCTGCCGCTGTTCATAGCCCGCCGTCGTCGCGATCGCCGACGGCTCGCCGCGCTGGTTGCTGCGGATGAGGCAACCGAGCGCGCCGCCCGCGAGGGCGCACTCGAGGATTTGTTGAGAAGCGAGGGCGGCGGAGCACGTGGCGGGGAGCGAGCTGACGGGGGTTGAGGTCGGGGCGTGGGTCGGCATCCCGCGGGATGAGTGGCGCGCGACGCGCGACGCGGGGTATATGCGCGGCGGCGGACTCCCGCGTACCGCATCCCTCGACCCTCGACCCTCGACCCCCAACCCCCGACCCACGCCACATTGACACCGATTTCCGCGCGGCCTACACTTCCCGGATAATGCTGAAAACAGAGTCCGGAGCGCGCTCCCGCGCGCTTATCTGGTGGGGGCTGGCCGCTTTCACACTCCTCGCCGGATACGCAGATCTCGTACGCGGTGGAGAGACGCTGGCACCAATTCTGTTGGTGATCGGCTACTGCGTACTCGTTCCCCTTGCCATTCTCAAGTCGTAGAGAAAGTAGTTCTCAACACCCTCGGCTCGGTCATTTTTCGTGCGCGCGGGTGCGAGTTGTGCATTGTCGTGGGGCGAATAGCTCAGCTGGTTAGAGCGCCTGCCTTACACGCAGGATGTCGGGGGTTCGAATCCCTCTTCGCCCATGCTGGAAGGCGGACCCTGGCAGCCCGGTTCGGGGTACTTTGAGCACGACTCTTGGAGGAACGAACT
>JBGTNB010000479.1:0-7292 GCA_041743285.1 Gemmatimonadaceae bacterium | reverse complement strand
GAGTCCTGTTGCTGCGCGCCTCGCCCGAAGCCGCCGAATCCGCCGCCGCAGCCACCGCCGGCTCGGCCGGCCGCCGCACCGGGAGGGTTGCCGATACTGCCGGTACCCTCCTGGGACTGGCGACCGAACGGCACGCCGGGGCGCCGGACGAAGGCAATGCGCTTGCCGTCAGGCGACCATGTTGGGCTGGCATCGCAGTCCACGCTCGGAGCGAGGTAGTCGACTGTCCGCGTCTTCACGTCGTAAATGCCAATGAACGAGTGGTCCTGGCGATTGCTTACGAAGGCGATCTTGGCACCGTCGGGGGACCATTGTGGACTGCTCTGCGATCCCCATGCGGTGATGAACGCCTTGGTGCCGCTATCGACGGAGGTCGTCGCCCCAGGCAGCACCCGCGCCCTGTGAATCTGCCCATCCTTCACGAATAGCACCCATCGCCCGTCAGGCGAAAGCTCCGGCGAGCCGCCTTCGGCGACGCGCCAGGCATCTCCGCCGCCGCTGGTGCGGACCGCCCATATGGCACGTTCGGATCCTGCAGGGTCGTGCAGGGGATTGGCAACCCAGCCACTGCGGTTAGGCGCGTGGCCCCGCACGAACACGGCGATCGATCCATCATCGGACAGCGAGACGTCGCCGACATCGATGCCATTGTCCTTCAGGAATTTCGTCAAGCGAACGGGAGTGAAGTTCGGCGCCGCCGCCGTGTAGACGTTGCGCATGCCGCGATCGTAGGTCGACCAGGCCAGCCGGTCGGCCTTGCGTGCCGCGGCGAGCTCCAGTGGAGAGGAGGGAGACATGAACTGCGCGATCGTCGGCTTTTCCTGAGCGAAAAGCGGAGCAGCCAGAGTCAGGGCGAGTGCCGCCAGGGTGACCCGGCTTCCGCGCGGGGAAAGAACCATTCGGTACCTCGGGGGGTGTTGAGCGGGGATGCTAAATGAACCTTCGAGACGACTTATCTAGTACGCGGCTCGCAGGGGAAACGTGGCGATCACGCGACATCTCAGGAGCCCGCGGACGTCGCAGGCCGGACTCAGCCCCGGCTCCGCTCCATCAGGAGCATCATGAGAATGCCCAATACCGCCAGCCGCTCGTCTTCAGGCTGGCCGCTTCCCGTGCGTTCGATTGTGTACTTCCCCTCCCACATCGCTGGCTCCTTTACGACTCGAAGCAGCGGTGCGTCGCTCTGGGCATGGGTAACCCGGTACGCCGGGTGAAATATGTAACCGCTCAGCATGCCGATCAGCGGCAGGTTTCCAAAGACGCTATCGGCGACTTTGGTCCAGGGATTTTCTTCGCGAATCTGCAGCAACAGTTGTTCGGAACGGTAAACTTCGTAGTGAGCGCTCCAAATCGAGCGCAATCCTCGTCGTCGAAGCATCCCGACCGGCGCTCCTGATGCATCCTCGATTCGGTACTGCGCCGAGATGTCGAGTACACGGTCGGCCGCGATTCGGTATACCGGGTTTTTCTGTTCGATGTCGGAGTAGATCGTGACGGCTTCCTTGAGCTTGAACAACTTCTGCCGCACGTAACCGATCAGGTGGCCTCGAGCATCGGTGAGAGCGATTTGCGGCGCGAGCGCAATGATCTTGAAGCTCACGGCGAGAGGAAAGTCGAGCGAGGCGGGCTCGCGGGCCATGGGAGCTCCGGGTCGAATGTGAAAGCGGGACAGCTTCGGCGGTGAAGGTGAACAAACAGGGGGCGCGCAGCAAGGTTCGAACAGGCAGGACCTGGCCGACATGTGATGCTGATCACGAAGTTGCCGCACTCGGGACGTCGTAATGATCTTTTCATGCGATTGTAATGCGCGTGACAGACGCGGACGCCTTTTTGTGGCGTAGTAACGGGAGAGACGATGCCGGGAATACCGGCTCCGCCACCTGAAACGGAGACTGTGAATGCCTGGCGATGCGCTGTGCCGGTGGTTCGGGTGGTGCTGCGCCGCGTTGGGAATAACATCCCTCGGTTGCGCCGGTTCGACGGTGAGGAATGAACCGCGCCCCAGTCTCAACTCTTGTGTCATCGCGCACGCCACCGGCGGCCCTGCCGAGTCGCTCACCGTTGCCCTGCCGGCGCACGCGGCAACTGGATGGGAGGCGGATCCCACTACACGGTTCATCGATGGGCTTCGCTTCGAGCCGCTTTTCCGGGTGGACTGCAATGGAGTGATGATCCCGGCGCTGGCCGAATCTTGGCAAGCCGGATCGACAGGGCGGACCTGGACATTCACCATTCGCGAGGGTGCGCAACTCTCTGACGGAACACCGGTCACCGTACGGGACATCGTGGCATCATGGCGCACGAACGCGCCGGCATCGCACGGTGAGTTCGGGCGCTTCGTAGCCGACTCTGCGCGCCTACTCGATGCCCGTACGATTGTCGTCACTCTGCCCGATACCTCCGTTAGGCTGCTCAGCGATCCCGCGTTGTCCCTTCGAGTCACTGCCGGTGCGGGAGTGGAGCGTCTGGGCACCGGCGCGTACGTGCTGCTCGCCGACAGCGGCGGTTTGCTACTTCATCCCGGCGCGGCATTCGCAAATGCACCGAGGATCCGTCTCGCTCGCTCCTCCCGAGCCATGGATCCGCGCGACATGTTGGATGCTGGAGTGGACCTGCTGGTCACGGAAGATCCGTCGGTGATGCGTTATGCGACCGCACATCCGGAGCTTGACGCCCTGCCGCTACCTCCAAGAAGGGTGTATGTGCTCGTGACCACGGCCGATTCGTCAGGCATCGACGAGGGATCGCTGCCAGCGTCGTGGCTGCGAGAAGAGCTTGCGCGCGATGTGGTGCCGGCGCGGGCGCTTGCGGCGAAGGCATGGTATTGGTGGAACGAGTTGCCTGTGTGCGCGCCAGCGGCATCACAGCGCGCTTCCGAGCCTGTCCGGCCCGCATCCCGAATCGTGCATGATGTGCGCGATCCGGTAGCCGGTGCGCTCGCCCAACGTCTAATTGCCTTGGCTACCGGCGCAACGACGCGCGATGCCGAGGTCTTGAAAAGCGGGAAACGGGAAACGGGAAAGGGGAAACGCGCAGTGCTGGAGGCTTTGACCCAGGACCTCGGGTCCGCTGGCATAACGCCCGTCGCTGTGGGCCTCCCGAGTGAGCAGTTCCTGGAATCCCTCAAGGCGGGCAACGAGGTTGCGTATGTCGTATCGCTTCCGGTCACGCCATTGGATCCCTGCCTTGCAATAGGCGTTCTGGGCGATGCGCTCGAGGGCGCCACAGCCGCCGAGCGTCTGACTCCCTTGATCGAAGCGGGGGGCTGGGCAGTCGTAAGGCGGGGCCGTGTCACGCTGGAGCTCGACCGGGATGGCTCCATCCATTTCGGATCCGGAAAGGGCAACGAGCCGGGAAGATCGCGGTGACTTTCCGCTCACGGCTGCTGGTCGCCTTCGCGGTTATCGCCCTGCTGCCGCTGGGATTGTTTGCCGCCGGTGTCCGTCGCGAGCTCGGAGAGCACGTAACCGCGCAGCACGCCAGCCGCGTGGCGGCACTTGCCCGCGTAATAGAGCGGGACCTGTACCGTGAAGAGGCTGCCATCGCGGCCAAGCTGAAAGGGCTCACGGCGAGCATGGAAGACGATGACCGGCTCCGTCTCGCGCTCGTCCATGGCGCCGCCGCCGAACGCCGCTATCTGCTCGACTATGCATCGCGGGCGATGCGCCTGACGGGACTTGATGCGCTCCAGCTCCACGACGAGCGTGGCCGCATTCTGAGCTCCGGCCACTTTCGTAACGACTTCGACCGGCTGGCGCCGCGGGTACCGGACGCACTGTCGCGAGATTCCGGACGCGCGGCCCTCGCGACTCTTCGCGCGCCGGACGGCCCGTTCCTCGCCATGCTTCGTGTCGATACCCTCATTCTAGGACAGCGGCAATTTCGGCTCGTCGGCGGCGTAAAGGCCGATAGCGCGCTCCTTGCACGGTTCGCCACCGATGCGAGTCTGCGAGTGATGCTGGTACTGCCTGACGATTCCACGTTGCCGGCGGGTACGAGTGGCACCCCGACTTCGCAATTATCGCTGCCGTTCATCATGCCCGGCGACGTGTCGCCCGCAGAGCCTGCACTTGCGCACATCCGCATCTTTCAGACTGGTGATGAGCTGGCCGCGATAAGGCGAAGCGTCGACCGATGGTTCGCTCTCGCAATGGCGCTAATGGCGCTGACGGCGCTGGCGCTCGGCGCGTGGCTCTCAGCACGGCTCAGCCGGCCGCTCACCGACCTGGCCGATGCCACGAGCCGCATTGCGTTAGAAGGGCCGGAGGTCGAGCTGGCGACAGGTCGCGATGATGAGATCGGAATAGTAGCCCGGCGCCTTACGACAATGGCCCGACGTCTGCGCACGGGCGCCGCCAAACTCCGGGAAGCCGAGCGGCGCGCTACCGTGGGGGACGTGGCTCGCCAGGTGAACCACGACATCAAGAACGGGCTGGTACCAATTCGAAATGTGTTGCGCCATCTCACTCAGGTGCAGGAGCAGTCGCCCGAGCTGCTGCCAGGGATCTTCGCCGAGCGCCGCCCGACGCTCGACTCTAGCGTCGGATACCTCGATACGCTTGCCCGCCGGTATGCGATGCTCACGCCGCGCGTCGATCAACGTCCATTCGATCTGGAATCGGTAGCCGCCGATGTGGCGCGGTCGGCTAGCCTTGGTGGAACTCAGGTGGAGCTGCAGCTGACACAGCCCCTTCCACGGGTGCACGGTGATCCGATCGTGCTTCGCCGCATTCTGGAGAACCTTTGTAGAAACGCGCTGGAAAGCCTGGCTGACGCCGAAGGGAAAGTGATGTTGCGGGCGGCCCCGGTTGGCGATGGCGTTCGCGTCAGCGTGATCGACACCGGCCGCGGAATGAGCGAGGCCGAGCTCGGCCGGGCATTCGACGACTTCTATACCACAAAGGCTGGAGGCACCGGGCTCGGACTCTCGGTGGTACGACGCCTGACGAGCGACCTCGGTGGCACAATGCGCATCGAGTCGGCGCCTGGAGCGGGAACTCGTGTCTCCATCGATCTGCCGGCAAGCAGCCCCGGAAGTCGAGCACCGGCGCCTGACCAACCCTTCCGATCCCCCATTTCTGGTTCCCGATTCCCGAAACCATGACGACCATCCTCATCGTCGACGACCTGCCATCGATGGCTGAACAGTACGCGTACGACCTGCGACGGCTCGGCGGGTACGAAACGCTCACTGCCGGTGATGGCGACGGCGCTCTCGAAACGCTCGCACGCGAGCCGGTTGACTGCGTGATTCTGGACCTCGAGATGCCTGGCAAGGATGGCTTCGCGGTTCTTCGCGCCATGCGCGAGCAGAAAATCGAGGTGCCGGTTGTCGTGTACACCGGTACGGGCAGCTACGAGCGCTGCGTGCAGGCGATGCGACTCGGCGCTTACACATTCGTCGACAAGGATGATCCGGTCGAGCGAGTCGTGCGCGAAGTGGAGAACGCAATGGAGAGGCGTCTGTTGCTCGCCGAGGTCTCGGCATTGCGGCGGTACGCGGCCGACGACTCGGCGTTGCTAGGCGACAGCCCGCCCATGCGGAAGCTCAAGGACGCGATTGCCCGCGTGGCTCCCATACCGAGTACGGTGCTCATCATCGGCGAGAGCGGTTCGGGTAAGGAACTGGTCGCCCGCGATTTACACCGGTTGAGCGGGCGTGAGCGCGAGCCGTTCATAGCGGTCAACTGCGCCGCGCTTCCCGAAACGTTGATAGAGAGTGAGCTGTTCGGTCATGAGCGGGGCGCGTTCACCGGTGCGCATGCCACTCGCAAGGGCGCGTTCGAGTCCGCGGGGAAGGGGACGCTCTTTCTCGACGAGATTGGGGAGCTGCCACAGCCTGCGCAGGCAAAGCTGCTGCGCGTTCTCGAGGAGCGCCAACTCGTTCGCATCGGGGCATCGAAGCCGGTACCAGTGCCCGCGCGGGTCGTCGCAGCCACTCACCGCGAGCTGGCCGCCGACGTCACCAGCGGCCGGTTCCGGCAAGACCTTCTTTTCCGCCTGAACGTGCACGTGTTGCGCGTACCGCCGTTGCGCGAGCGCCTGTCGGACGTGCCGCAGCTGGTCGACCATCTTCTCTCGGTGATCAGCGAGCGATTTGGGATGCCGCGCAAGCGCCTTGCACCCGGGGCGCTGGAACGCTTGTGCGCATACGACTGGTCACGAAACAACGTGCGCGAGCTGCGCAACATAGTGGAGCGGATGATCATAGCCGCCTCCGGCGATCTCATCGGCGCCGAACACGTGCCTGACGAAGTTTCCGCAGACGTGCCCGAGCCCGGCGTGAACGGCACCGCCCGCACCTTTCTCGAGCGCAAGGCCGAAGCGGAACGGCTGATCGTCATCGCCGCGCTCGAACGCAACGACGGTCACGTCACGCGCACCGCCGAGGAGCTGGGCCTCGCCGACCACGCAAGCCTGCTCAAGATCATGCGGCGGCTGCACATAGAACGGTGAGCCGGCGCCGGCGCTACCAGCTGGTGTAGCTTCGAAGGACCCAGTCGCGGACTGCTTCACTGTCGGCAATGTTGCCTAGGTATGCAACACCAGGATCGTGAACTGCGTTATGCGCCCGACGGCGGTTGCGGTAAACGCTGATTGGAAGTGAGATCGATGCCAGTCCGCTCGGCAGCTGCATACCCCAGGCTGCCGAGTAGCTCGTCTCGGCGCCGGTGACCTGTCCGACGTGAAGGGTAGCCGGGTGCAGTTTGACGCGGTCGAGAAAGCCGAGACAGCCGTCGTAGCAGCCCGCGCTCGTCAGGACCACGATGCGCCCGGGCAGCTTTGTCGCCGGCGGCCGCTTCACTCCACGCTGGCGCTGCCTTTGTCCATACAGGGAGTCGCCACGCTCCAGCGCGACGAACATGGAGTCGACGACGATCCGCATCCGCTTGGCCTCCGCGCTCTCCGCGCCATGCAGTCGCTCCATCTCCGTCAACATCCCCCAGAGTGCGCGAACGTTGAACGGCGACACACGCCACTCGGTGTATACTCCGTCGTTGAGCCAGGCGTCGGCTTGCTGGACCCATTTTTTGCCGAACAGCAACCCGGTGATCTCGTCGCCCCATTGCGATCGTCCAGCGTCGGAGCCGCGCAGGTCGAGCACGAGCAGCCGCCATTTCGGCCGTGCCTTAAGCGCGCCGGCGAGCGAATCGCGCAGTGCGCGCATCAGTTCCGCCTGATGTTCTTCGTCGGCCTCGAAAGTGGGAATGTCGACCCAGATTGCTCGGCCGCTGTCCAGGATTTCGACGCCGGGCTGACGACTTTCCAGCTGAGCCAGCGCACGCTGATTC
>JBGTNB010000478.1:0-2094 GCA_041743285.1 Gemmatimonadaceae bacterium | reverse complement strand
CTGGTAATGGCCGTCATCGGAGCATCGATGTTGCTCGGCACGATCCCGGTCGCGCTACTGGCGATTGCCGCTCTGTTTGTCGAACAATTGGAATGGTCGTACGCTGCCGCAGCCGGCGCGGCCGCCGGCATTGGCGTGCTCATCGCGGGGATTGTCCTGGCCGTGGCGTACAGTTACGTGAAAAACGGACTGGTATTGTTCGATCGCTCCCGCGAGGAGCTGCAACGCAACATCGCCTGGCTAAAGTCCACGCTGCGAACACGCGGGCACGCAGCCCCACCGGCAGAGCAACCGATCAATTTCTGATATCTGTCCTGAAACATTTACTTATCAAAAAAGGCATCACGATGGCTACCACGCAAACCGCATCGCGCGTATCCAACTCGCGGTCGCAAGCGCCCGCGAAAACCGGCGATGAGTTCGATATGGGCCACGACATCATTGATTACCTCAAGGAGTACGCTCGCGAAAAGCCGGAAGTCGCGGCACTTTGGTGCTTCGGTGTCGGCTTTATCCTGGGCTGGAAAATAAAACCTTGGTAGCGACCCCCGTGGGTCAGACGTTCAAGCCTGACACTGTGGTTGTGCGAGGCTGGAAAGCCTGAACCGCCAGTTGCAAATCATTGACTGCGCGGGCTGGGCGGGGTAGGCTGAGACTTCAATCTCACACCTCGGCTCGCGAAATGCGCCCCGTGTTCCGCATCGCACTGAATCGTCGACCCCGCTACCGGCGCGTAATCAGCGCCGCCTTACTGATCGCGTTCGTAGCCACCGCCGCGGGCATTCCTATGCCCACGGGCGCACGGCTGGCGGTAACTGAGAAATCGAACGAGACGTTCCTTTGCGCCACATCGGGTTGTGGCTGCGCCACGGCAGACCAGTGTTGGCGATCATGCTGCTGCCATACACTTGCAGAACGCTTGGCCTGGGCGCGAGCAAACGGCGTCCGCCCGCCTGACTTCGCAATTGCCCAAGCCCGCGCCGGCGGTCACGACCTAAACTGGGTCGATCGTCGCAACTGTGCGGATGGGAAACTAATCTGCCAGGCGGGAAGCTGCTGCGAAAAAGACCTCGCCCCAGCGGCCCACTCCTGCTGCTCAACCGAGCAAAATGCGGAGCCGCAGCGCAATGTCATTGCATGGCGAGCCCTCAAATGCGGCGGTCAATCGATGAATTGGCTCGTTGCCGTGCCAACTGTCATCAAAGTACAAGCCGATTTCATTTTCGAGATCGCGCCTCCAACCTGGCTTAAGCCGCCCGCGTCGGACCGCGCCTGCGGCACCGCCGATCTGCCGGCCGTGCCCCCTCCCGAACGAGCGTAGCTCTCATTACGCTCTGTTTCCGCGCCCGTTTGCACTTGCGAGACGGACGTCACTTCGGCCTTTGACTCACATCGGGAGATTTCGCTCATGCGCGCGATCAAGTTTGCGCTTACGTTGGCTGCTGCGCTTGGCACGTTGCCAGCGCTCGCACACGGCCCACAGATTCAAACCACCCGCGACGCTTCGGGGAAAATCATCACCCGCAAGATCGTGGACGATCAAAACTACCACACTGTACTCACGAACCCGACATCCGTGTACGTCATGCCGCTCTCGCAGTACCTGGGAGTTTGGCGTGCACAGCCGGATAATTCTCGGCTGCCGAACGGAGACCCGGCATTCGTTGGTTGGCCGGGGTTTGCTTACGGCTATGGCTACGATGCAACATCGAACCCACAACCGTTTCCCGTGGGTTCAAAGTTCATTCTCGGCTTTACCCAGGGTCTACAAGACTGGAACGGCTCGATGTTCGACGATGCCGGCCCAACCAAGCTTGAAGCGTATCGCGGCGCCTCCAATGCCCCGAGTGCGTTGGCGAAAACTTCAGACTCGGGGCCATTTCAGAGCCTGATGTTTCCCGGCGGCGCCGGTATTTCATTCGCCTCCGAAGGTGAGGACGTTCACAACTCGGTGCATTACCGGGTGCTGGGCAACGGCAGTGCCATCACCAGTTCCCTTGGCGATGGGATTTACCTTGTCGGCATGCAGCTTTCGAGCACCGCCAGTTCGTCGGTTTCACCGTCGGATCCGTATTACTTCGTGCTGCACAAGAA
>JBGTNB010000477.1:0-2243 GCA_041743285.1 Gemmatimonadaceae bacterium | reverse complement strand
GGGCGTCAAGAGAGTCACCGACCTGATGCGTCTCGACTGCGGGCTGTGCATTCTGCGGGATTGGAGCCTGAGTGATAAAGGCTCACTCGTGCGGCTCGCCGACAATCGGAACATCTGGCGTAACATGATGCACAAATTCCCGCATCCTTACACGGAGGCCGATGCCGACTTCTGGTTTGCGCTGTTGGAAAGGACGCCTACGCCGACGCACTGGGCCGTTGAAGTCGATGGCGAGGCCGTTGGCGGAATTGGATGCGAAGTCGGTGAAGGGGTTCACGCGAAGTCGGCCCACTTCGGCTACTGGTTGGGTCAGCCCTATTGGGGCCGCGGTATTATGACAACCGCCGTTACCGCGATCTCAGACTACCTCCTCAGTCACTTTGACGTCGTGCGTCTGGAAGCGCCGGTGTTTGAGTGGAATCCAGCGTCCATGCGCGTTCTAGAGAAATGCGGGTTTATTCGCGAAGGTGTGCTTCGGCGAAGCGTCCTCAAGGATGGGCAGCTCATTGACAGCGTGCTGTATGCGCGTGTCCGATGAGATGACGCCGACCTGGCACGAAGGGCCGTAGCGGTATGATGC
This sequence comes from Gemmatimonadaceae bacterium, assembly GCA_041743285.1. GTDB lineage: Bacteria > Gemmatimonadota > Gemmatimonadetes > Gemmatimonadales > Gemmatimonadaceae > JALZIF01. Next base: position 1,663 of record JBGTNB010000477.1, on the reverse strand, counting down.
CGAACCATCCGTTGCAGCGGACGCCTCCGCCTTCGCTGTGCTACGGCGAAGCCGCGGCGTAACCTGAGGGTTATGCGTCAGGAGAACACGGTGATCGTTGAGCGCATCTTCATTAGCCCAGAGCGCGGTGTGGCGCAAGTGGAGTGCGAGCACATTACCGTCACAAGCGGAATGGGAGTTCTAGGTGACCGGAACTTTGGGAACCGTACTTACCCGGGCCAAAACCTCACGTTGGTCGAGGCTGAAGAGATTGAACTCTTCTGTGCAGAGCACTCGCGCGCCTCTGACCTGTCGCTCACGCGCCGAAACCTTGTTACCAGAGGCGTGAGACTGAACGATCTTGTGAATATGGAATGAATCGCCCCGGGATTCCCGGAGACTCCATTTCTTGAGAGGATGGAGTTATGAACACGACAAAGAGGTATTCCCCGGAAGTCCAGGAACGGGCGGTGAGGCTGGTATTTGAGCACGAGGCTGACTATGACTCGCAGTGGGCGGCCATCGGTTCGATTGCTGCGAAGATGGGCTGCACCGCCGAGACTCTGCGCAAGTGGGTGCGCCGAGCTGAACGCAACCTTGGCCGACGCGCCGGCGTGACGAGCACGGAGCGCGAGCGGCTCAAGGAGCTGGAGCGCGAGAATCGTGAGCTGAAGCGGGCGAACGAGATTCTGCGCAAGGCGTCGGCTTTTTTTGCCCAGGCGGAGCTCGACCGCCGACCGAAGTAATGGTGTCGTTCATCGACGCTCACCGTGCCGATTACGGGGTCGAACCGATCTGTGCGCAGTTGCCGATCGCCCCTTCGATGTATTACGAGCACAAGGCACGTGAGGCCGATCCTGCGCGGCTGCCGCCGCGGCTCCAGCGCGACCGCGTACTGGTGCCCGAAATCCGCCGCGTCCACGAAGAGAATTTCAGCGTCTACGGGGTGCGCAAGGTGTGGCGGCAACTTGGCCGCGAGGATTTCAAGGTCGCTCGCTGTACCGTGGAGCGCCTGATGCGTTCGCTCGGTCTCCAAGGCGTCGTGCGCGGGCGTAAATGCCGAACCACCCTCGCTGACGAAGCCGCCGATCGACCGCTCGACCGGGTCAACCGCCAATTCCAGGCGAGCCGTCCGAATCAGTTGTGGGTGGCGGACTTTACCTATGTCGCGACGTGGGCTGGATTCGTCTACGTCGCATTTGTGATCGACGTATTCGCACGGCGCATTATCGGCTGGCGAGTGGCCCGCTCCATGAGTGCTGAACTGGTTCTGGACGCCCTGGAGCAAGCACTGTGGTCGCGCTCCGGCGCCAAGGGCGTCGTGCATCATAGTGATCGTGGAAGTCAGTACCTGTCGATTCGCTACTCCGAGCGGCTGGCCGAAGCGGGAGCCGAGCCTTCGGTGGGCAGTGTCGGAGATTCGTACGACAACGCGCTCGCCGAGACGATCATCGGGCTCTACAAAACCGAGGTCATCCATCGCCGCGGACCCTGGCGCAATCTCGACGCGGTCGAGTACGCAACGCTCGAGTGGGTGGACTGGTTCAATCATCGCCGCCTGCTCGAATCGATTGGCAACATCCCCCCAGCAGAACTCGAGGCATCGTACTATCATTCAACGAGCCAGTTGCCGATGGCGGCCTGACTCAAACCCGGAGGCCTCCGGAAAATCCGGGGCGATTCA
>JBGTNB010000476.1:0-2572 GCA_041743285.1 Gemmatimonadaceae bacterium | reverse complement strand
GTCGAGCCACCGACCGTAGGTCCGGAGACCGCCGGGCGAGAAGCCTGCTCGGTCAGAGAGCTGCGAACTAGCCTCGGTTATCGCTACCGCGTCGAGCGAATTGAAGACTTCGTCGATAGCGCGACGATCGTCGTTCGCGCTCGAGCTGAACGACTGGATTCTCTCGTGCGCAATCGTCCAGCATCCGCAACTCGGCCTGAAACCTCCTACACCGTTCCTGTTGTTCGCTTCACCGTCGTCGAGACGCTCCGAGGCAATATTCCTGATTCTGGGCTCGCGCTCGTCGGCACTCTGGTTGACCACGATGACTTCAACCCGTTACCGGTACCCTACCAGATGGTCCGGATGGCGGGACAGCGCGGCGAATGCTTTGCCTCGGAGTACCGCGCCGGTGGCGAGTACTTGCTCCTGCTTCGAGATACCGGGTACGGTCCCACGACCCGCTGGGCGCCTCTCGCGCCGCTTAACGAGCAGATCCGTGGTCCGGAGGATCCCTGGCTGGAGTGGGTGCGCGGCCGCCTCGTGCGGAGCGAGTCACAACCACCTGGCACATAACGAATCATCGGTCCTGCTGTTGTCACCGGGATCAGTGCAAGCTCAAGTCACCTATCTGCTCGCCGCATGCGCTCTGCCAGCCTCTTTGGCACCATACTGCTCGCTCTTGCCGCGTGTGCCCGCTCGGACGACGCGCTCACGGTCCTTGCTGTGCTGCCAAACGCTGCCGGCCTGAAGGAAGGAGCAAGCGTCACGTACCGCGGTGTGGAAGTTGGCACCGTCGAGAACATTTCCTTCTCCGATACTGCCGTGCAGATCCAGTTGCGCTTCACGCGGAGCGATGTTCCGCTGCGCGCGGGCGATCAAGTGCGTATTGCCTCACTCGGCCTCCTGGGCGACAAAATCGTAGACATCGTGCCTGGTCCGGTGAGCGCACGAGCTTTAAATCACGCGGACACACTCGGAGCTTCACCAGCAGATTCACTCGCGGCAGCGCGGGGTGACATCGCTCAAGAGATCGTCGATTTGTTTCTCGAGCGGCTGAACAGCGCGCCTAATAGACTTGATTCCTTTCGGCTCGGTTCCGATAGCACCTGGGTTCCGACTCCCTGACACATAACGAGCCACGGGAGCACACCATGGCGAGTTTGCCACGCACGCAACGATCGCTTGTGGGTCGGTTGAGCCTCGTGCTGCTTCTTGTGCTGCTCGTTGCGCCGGCCCCAATTGCTGCGCAGCGCTCGGCGATCGGCAGTCTGGGAGCACCACTCACTAGCGGGCGCGTCTATCTATATCCGGCGGCTGGTGCGTACTTCAGTTCCGCGCAGCGCCTCGGTGTGACCGCCGGGGGTGACCCTCGAGCGAGACAGCCTGAGCATGTGCACACCGCTGCCGCACGGGTGCATCCGTGGTTCTCGCTTCGTTGGGCTCGTGCTCGTCGCGCCCGGCCTCAATGGGGGCCGCGTGGCAATGGGGGGCGGCTGGATTGCGGAGCCGCTCACGGGGGTCACAGGGACCCTGTCGGTAATGCGCACGTGGCGCGCTGCGGGCCAGGTGTCAGCGAATCAGACCTTCGCGGGTCCGAGCGTTACTGCGTACCTCTGGGGATTGAACATGGACGTCACGTCGTACTGGCGCCTTTTTCTCGACGTGACGGGCGAAAGTTGGTTCGCCAGCTTCCGAATGGGAGTGGGCTTCTAGTCCGCATACGAAGGACGGCCTCCTCAACTCCGGTCACGCTTACATGGCCGCACCCGACGCGCGGGGTGTAAATCTCAGAATGGATATTAGAAGCGCTCGCCTCAGCGATGCGTCAATTCTCGCCTCGCTCCTCAGCGCATACCTGACGGAATCATTTCCGGGCCACAGTGGCACCAGTGCTGAGATCCTCGAACGCGATGTCCTCAGCGGCGCAAGTATTCTTCGCCTGCTGCTCGTCGAGCGCCGCGGCGTGCCCGTCGGCTTCGCCGCGTGGCACCGCGTTTATGATCTCCATTGGGGCAAAGGTGGTGCGGAGATCGACGATCTCTATCTGGTGCCGCAATACCGCGGCAACGGCGTCGCTCTCGCGTTGGTGGCAGCGGTCTGCAATGCTGCCGTACAGGAGGGTTTAGTCTACCTACACGGTACGTCGTTCGATCGGGAATCACCCGTGGGCCGCTTCTATGATCGAATCGCGGTCGTTGGACACTCGGCCCAGAGCTACTGCGCCGGCCGCGCCTTTCGTAGGATAGCGGAGCTTCACGGTCAGTCGCCGCGCGACATGGCGCGCAGCCTACCACCCAAGGCGTGGAACTACGAGCCGTAGCGACCATAACGCGCCAAGGCAGTTGTCTGTCTGCGCGAGACGCTCGCTCTCGGTGTTAGGCCGCACACCTTCACCGCCAGGGAGATAGTCCACGTGTCCGCACGCACAGTGTACGACGCCATTGGCCGGGAGTATGCCCGGCAGCGGCGCTCGGACCCGCGGATTGCCGCTCGCGTGACAGCCGCCCTCGGCACCGCCCGCACGGTGCTCAACGTCGGCGCTGGCGCGGGCTCCTACGAGCCGACCGACCGCGCGGTTGTCGCCGCCGAG
>JBGTNB010000475.1:0-2976 GCA_041743285.1 Gemmatimonadaceae bacterium | reverse complement strand
GCCGCGATGGGAGCCCTCGCTCGCTTCTGGCGCTCGACGATCGGTAAGAAGGTGGTGATGGCGATAACCGGCGTGGTGCTGGTTGGCTTCATCATCGGACACGCCATGGGCAATCTCCTCGTGTTGCGCGGCCCCGAAGCGTTCAACGCTTACGCCGCGTTCCTGAAAAGCAACATGAACCTGCTGTGGACGGCGCGCGCGGGCCTTCTGCTCGCCGTTATCCTGCACATTGTCGCTGCCGTGCAATTGACCCGTCGGCAGCGGAGTGCACGGGCGGTCGGCTACGATCAGCGCAACCCCCAGGCATCGACGATTGCCTCGCGTACCATTGGGTGGGGCGGAGCGCTGCTGGCGCTCTTCATCGTGTATCACGTGCTGCATTTCACCGTCGGCACCGCCCATCCATCGTTCAGTCATACCGATGCATATGGAAACGTGATTGCCGGTTTTGGTGTCTGGTGGGTAGCGCTGCTGTATGTGGTGGCGATGGTCGCGCTCGGGCTGCATCTCTACCACGGTGTGTGGAGCTCGGTGCGGACGTTAGGTTTGGCGCGGCCCTCCTACGAACCGATGAAGCGCCGTGCGTCGCTCGTCATCGCCGCGGGGGTGACAGTCGCTTTCATTGCGATCGTGGGTGCGGTTGCGCTGGGGATCGTCCGATGAGCGTGCCAGTCTTCCACGTCACCGTCGATTGAATTGATGGAACTCCGCTCTCGTACTCCATCCGGCCCGATCGAGCAGAAGTGGGACCGGCACCGCTTCGAGGTCAAGCTGGTCAGCCCGGCAAACAAGCGCCGCTATCACATCATCGTCGTCGGCTCGGGACTGGCCGGTGCTTCGGCCGCCGCGACGATGAGCGAGCTCGGGTACCGTGTATCGTGTTTCTGCTTCCAGGACTCGCCACGGCGCGCCCACAGCATCGCTGCTCAGGGTGGAATAAACGCGGCAAAGAACTACCAGAACGATGGCGACAGTGTTTGGCGCCTGTTCTACGATACCGTCAAGGGAGGCGATTTCCGCGCGCGCGAGGCGAACGTCTACCGCCTATCACAAATAAGCCTTGCCATCATCGACCAGTGCGTGGCGCAGGGCGTGCCATTCGCCCGCGAATACGGCGGGCACCTCGCCAACCGGTCGTTTGGTGGGGCGCAGGTGTCACGAACGTTCTACGCCCGCGGCCAGACTGGCCAACAGCTCCTCCTCGGCGCCTATCAAGCGTTGGAGAAGGAGGTTGCCAGAGGTGGAGTGCGGATGTTCCCGCGCACGGAAATGCTCGAGCTGGTTCTAATCGACGGGCGTGCGCGCGGCATCGTCGTACGCGATCTGAGCACGGGCCAGGTCGTCTCTCACGCCGCCGACGCCGTCGTGCTTGCTACGGGCGGATACGGCAATGTTTTCTATCTGTCGACCAACGCCAAGGGAAGCAATGCAACGGCCATTTGGCGTGCGCACCGAAAGGGCGCCGCGTTCGCCAATCCGTGTTTCACACAGATCCATCCAACCTGCATTCCGGTGAGCGGGGAGTATCAGAGCAAGCTCACTCTGATGAGCGAGTCCCTGCGCAACGACGGACGCGTTTGGGTTCCCAAGCAGGCGGGCGACACGCGGCCGCCGTCACAGATCTCCGAAGGCGAGCGCGACTACTTCCTGGAGCGCAAATACCCGAGTTTTGGCAACCTTTCACCGCGCGACATTGCCTCACGCGCGGCCAAGGAGGTGTGCGATGAAGGGCGCGGTGTCGGCGAGACGCGGCTCGGCGTCTACCTCGACTTTGGCGACGCTCTCAAGCGCCTTGGCCGTGACCGGATCGCCGAGCGATACGGCAACCTGTTCGAAATGTACCAGCGCATCACCGATGAGAATCCGTACGAGGTTCCGATGCGCATCTATCCCGCCGTCCATTACACAATGGGGGGATTGTGGGTCGACTACAACTTGATGAGCACCATTCCCGGCCTGCACGTACTCGGCGAGGCGAACTTCTCCGATCATGGCGCCAATCGGTTAGGCGCTAGCGCGCTAATGCAGGGTTTGGCGGACGGATATTACGTCATTCCCATTACGATTGGTGACTATCTGGCCAGCACTCCGCTGGGGCAGATCGAAGCTGACCACCCGGCATTCGCCGCCGCTGAGCGCGATGTGAGCGAGCGTACCAAACGACTGCTGGGCATCAACGGCTCTCGGACGGTCGACTCCTTTCACCGGGAGCTTGGCAAGGTAATGTGGGAATACTGTGGAATGGCGCGTAATGCCGCTGGGCTGCGCACGGCCATCCAACGAATTCCCGAAATTCGAGAAGCGTTCTGGAACGACGTGAATGTTCCCGGCAGTCACACCGAGCTCAATCAGGCTCTGGAAAGGGCGGGCCGCGTCGCCGATTATCTCGAGCTCGGCGAGCTGATGTGCATCGACGCGCTTCAGCGTGAGGAATCGTGTGGCGGCCACTTTCGGGAAGAGAGCCAGACCCCCGAGGGTGAGGCGCTTCGCGATGACGAACGCTACACCTATGTATCAGCCTGGGAGTTCGCCGGCGAGAACCAACAACCCATTCTGAACAAGGAGACGCTGTCATTCGAGTACGTGAAGCTCGCGCAGCGGAGTTATAAGTGACGCGGGTAGCGGGATGCGCGACGCGCGACGCGGGAATGACCTCGGGAAACGCTGCCTCAGGTAGCCGTTCTGTTTTCCTCGCAACTCGCAACTCTCATCTCGAGGACGGCGCTCGGTCATGCACCTGACTCTCGTCGTCTGGCGGCAAGCCGGTCCTAACGCCAAGGGTGCGTTCGAGCGCTACGAGGTACCCGGCGTCAGTCCGGACATGTCATTCCTCGAGATGCTCGACGTGCTGAACGAGCGACTCACCGAGGAGAAGGCGTCACCAATCGCTTTTGATCACGACTGCCGTGAGGGAATCTGCGGAGCGTGCGGCGTCATGATCAACGGCGTCGCGCATGGCCCGATGGAAGGCACGGC
>JBGTNB010000474.1:0-11843 GCA_041743285.1 Gemmatimonadaceae bacterium | reverse complement strand
TCTGCTGGCGTCCGGATCTTGAAGTGGATGTGCACGGCACGTCCCCGATACCAGCCGGGATAGATCGTAACGAACCGCGCGACTCCGTTGGCGTCGGTCACCTGGTAGCCCCGCAGAAATTGCTGTCCCTCGGTATTGAAGCCTACCGTCCGATCGTTCACGCCGGAGTACGAGCCATCAGCGTCGCACTGCCAAACATCGACCATCGCGCCAGGAAGCGGCGTGCACTGCCCGTTCGCGATCTGCCTGACATTGAATGTTAGTCGAAGCGGTGCCCCCTCTTTGATCGCGTTCGTCGCGGGTTCGATGCGAATGTCCGAACGCTCGAGCTGCCTGTCCACGAAATACGGTCCCACCGTGAGCTCAGGCTTGGCCACGCATCCGGGGAGAGACGCGGCGGCCCCTTGGGCGGTGCTGGCCGCCGTCGTGGTTCCCGCGTTCGCGGTTCCGTTCCCCGTTCGGCAGCCGGCCAGCACCGCGGCACCGCTGACGGCGAGCAAGCGAACTGCGTCTCGCCGGGATAGAATGTTTCCCACGGGTAGGTCGTCGTCGAGGCTCATAGTCGCCTTCTGAGAGTTGAGGTGTGCTGGGCGAATCATGTGCCGGTCACGAGAAATGCGAAAGGCTTAGCCGGCAAGGCAGCGGTCGGTGGGCGGTCATCCACGCCAGAGGGGGCGGAGCCCGCAATTCTTGCGTGCCCCGCCCCCCGCCCAGCCGCCCATCCGTCGAACCGTCAATCCCGCCAGTTCAGCTTGGTCAGCGCAATTCGATAATGCTTCGACTCCGCGTCCCACGCGATTCGATATGCGGCCGGATAGTATCCCGGGGTGCTCACCTCGCCCGCCACCGGAATCTCAATGATCTCGTCTCGCACCTCGGGCAGCGATTCACCCTTCTTGGACATGATGTATGCGCGGGTGATCATCGGCTCCAGGAAGTGAAAGCGACCTTCCCACGAACCGTAAATGAACGTCGTGGTGAAAGGATGCCACGCACCCGGATTGCCAAACATCTTCTGAAGCTCGGGCGCCCGGACGTCGATCCAGTGCACGCCCATCAGTGGCACCGCCGGAGCGGGCGCTCCGGGCGGGGCGGCCATGGCGTAATGCGGCACGCGCTGCGCTTCCGGAGGAAGCATGTCCGCCTTGCGCTGGAACTCGGGATCGGCCGGCACGATAGCTTCACGCTCGCTCGGCGGCACCAGATAGAAGTGGAAGTCGAAGTGCGGCTCGTCGTATATTCCCGGAGGCTCGTGGCCGCCCGGATTCCAGTCGAGCTCAACGAACTTGAACGGCGTCGCCCCATTCTGCGGCAGCGACAGCATGTAAACATGATTGTCGAGATGCTCGTGGCCGGAGGAGGCCATCGCCTGGATGTGCGGATTAGGTCCCGGCAGTCCGTTCATCGCCCGCTCGTCCAGTGCTACGCCGATCTCGACCGGCACGCCACCCGCCTGACTATCGTACAGCACGTACGCACGCGCGTACCCCTCACCGACGCGCACCGCGTCGCCATAACGGCCATGGACTCCCGAGGGAGCATCCGCGCCCGAGACTTCCGCGGGGAAATTCCCCGCCATCGCCGAGTTATCAGTGCAGGCGCCGACGCCGAACAGGAGGACCGCGAACACCGCGGTCGAAATGTGCGAACGAAACATGGTTGCGATCTCCGGTGAACTGTTCCACGCTGGCGGCCGCACGGTGCGGCGGACAGCGACGCGGGAATGATCGCGCAACCCGATTACCAATCGCGGAACGCCTATGCACAGCGGGCTTACATGAAGTTCTGGGAATTGGGGTAAGTGGCCTGTAAGCACGGCATGGCAGGTTCAGGCATGAGTGATTCGTACGCCACCACCGTCGCGCTCCATGAAATCCGGGCGGAAGTCCGCGTCCGCGATCAAATCATGCGCTATAGCCGCACCGGCAGCGGACTCCCGGTCGTGATGCTCGGTTCGCCGACCGATCCCGAGCCACTTTGGGCAGGTCTGCACCGGGCGATCGCGGAGCGGTTTCGTCTGATCGTTCCCGACCTCCCGCGTTGCGACACCGACATCGCCGCCTGGCTGACGGCATTCCTCGAAGGACTCGGCTCCACCGACGTACGCATCGTAGCGTCGAGCGAGTTCTGCATGGCGGCGCTGGATCTGGTTCTTGCCGACCTCGATCGGATCGCCAGGGTAGTTCTCGTTACTCACGGAAAGGCGGGTGGGCCGGGCGTCGACAGCACTCTGGCGACCGGCACTCTGAGGACTTCGGTGCCTTTGCTCGTCGTCCGCCAGGGAACGCCGGCAAGCGAGGCCGTACCGCTGGTCGTAGGCTTCTGCGCGGAAGGCGCTGGCGGTAACGGAAAGACGCCGTATTGATGCGGCGCACGCCATGGCGTATCGTGGGGCGCTCACATTCTTCGTGCACGCTTCTACTCCGGCCGACCACGGCGACGGATGGCGACTTCCCAGTCGTTGAGTGTTTCAGGGGCTGAACTTCCCGCTCATCTGACGCGGTTCATTGGCCGTGACCGCGAACTGGATGAGGTTGCGCGCCTTATCGACGCGACGCGACTTCTGACGCTTACCGGAGCGGGCGGCAGCGGCAAGACGCGGCTTGCCCGCGAGGCGGCGTTGCGCGCCGCCGGTGCGTTCGCCCGCTTCGCATGGGTAGACCTGGCCCCGCTCACAGATCCGGCGCTCCTCCCAGTGCGCGTCGCTGCCGATCTGCACGCGCCCAACCGCGCCGATGAAGCACCTATCGATTGGATCATTTCGGAGATCGGCGACGCGCGCATACTTCTCGTGCTCGACAATTGCGAGCATTTGGTGGATGCATGTGCAGGAATGACAGATTGGCTGTTGCGATCCTGCCCTCGCCTGACCATTCTCGCTACCAGTCGTGAGGCACTCGGCGTCGCGAGCGAGATGGCGTGGTTGGTGCCGCCGCTGGCCAGCGGCGATGCCGTTCAGCTATTCGTGGATCGTGCTCGTGCAGCGCTGCCATCGCTGGCGGTCACCCCGGCGGCCGAAGCTGCGATATCGGAGATCTGCCGGAGACTGGACGGCATTCCACTGGCCATCGAGCTCGCCGCGGCGCGAGTGAGAGTTCTAACGCCAGCGCAGATTGCCCAGCGGCTCGACGATGCTTTTCGGCTGCTCGCCTCGGGAAGTCGTACCGCGCTGCCCAGGCATCGCACCCTGCGAGCGACAATGGATTGGAGTTTCGCGCTGCTGGGTGAGCGCGAGCAGGTACTGCTTCGGCGGCTCGCCGTGTTCGCCGGCGGTTTTTCCCTCTCTGCAGCCGAGATGATATGCGCGGCCGAGCCGCTCGACACCGAGGACATTCTCGACGGTGTGGCGGCACTGGTCGACAAATCGCTGGTCATCATGGATGCCGGTGAAGGCGAGGCGCGTTACCGGATGCTGGAGACCGTGCGCCAGTACGGGCGCGAGCGCCTGGCGGAATCATGTGAGCTCGCTGCGATAGAAGCTCGTCACGCGATGCATTTTCTCGAGATGGCGGAAGCCGCCGCGCCTAACCTCGTGGGTGGGTCCAACTCGCCGCCGCTGCTCGCGCGCATGCTTGCCGATATCGACAATCTGAGGGCCGCCTGCGTGTGGGCGGCGGAGGATTCGTCACGAACCGAGGTCGCGCTCCGCCTTGTCGGCGCGCTCTTCTGGCTTTGGTACGCGGACGGGCAGTTCCGTGAGGCGCGTGAGTTCGCCGACCGGGCGCTCGCCCTCGAAGGGCCGTGTACGCCGCTATACCGCGGCCGCGCGCTCCTCTCCAGCGGCCTCACCGCATTGGCACAGGGCGAGTACGAGTCGGCGGAACAGCACCTCGCGCAGGCTTTTCCGATACTTCGCGACGGCGGGGACAGGCAGGGAGCCGGCTCGGCGCTGGCGAAGTATGGCGCGGCCGTATTGCTAGGGGGTGATGTGGAACGCGCGATCCGCATCCTCGATGAGTCGATGGACTACACGCAGGGCTGGCCAACACATGAAATTGCCGTCACGTTCGCAAGATTCTGGCGCGCCTGGGGAGCATATCTGCAACGTGACCTCCAACTCGCGCGCGAGCTGCTGCAGCCGTCCGTCGCCTTGGCACGCGCGCACGGGCTGGCGACTACGTTAGGCCACAGTCTCGTCACGCTGGCGCGCATCGAGATCGCCGCCAACAACGCAGACCTTGCCCGCGAGCTCGCTTCGGAAGGGTTCGAGATCGAAGTGTCGATCAACGATGCGTGGGGGATCGGCATCGGCCTCGACGTCGTTGCGCTCATCGCCGTGCACCGCGGAAGGTTCGAGGATGCCGTTCGCCTGCTCAGCGCCGTGGAAGCACACCGCCGCCGCATCGTAATGGCGCTGTCGGGCATTGCGCCCAGCGAGCGGGAGGCGCTCCTTGCGCGTATGCGCTCCGCCTTAGGTGCCGAGTTCGATGCACTGCGCGGCGAGGGGCTGTCGCTTAGCACCGCGGAGGCGGTTCGGCTGGCATTCGGTGAGCTGACGCGTGACACGACCGAGCATCGCGTGGTACCTGCGCTTGGACAGTATGTGGAGGCGCGCTCCGGTAATGGCGCGCTCGCACCTCGGCTGCGCGTGTTGGCACTTGGTCCGCTGCAGGTGTTCGTCGGTGACCGGATGTTGGAAGCCACCGCGTGGGGATCGGCGCGACCGCGCGAACTGCTCGTCTATCTGTTGACGCACCCGGAGGGCCGCACCAAGGAGCAGGCCGGCCTTGCCTTCTGGCCTGACGCGAGCCCCGCGCAGCTCCGGAACAATTTTCACGTCACGCTGCACCGACTCCGTAAGGCGCTCGGAGGTGCCGACTGGGTGAGACTCGTTGGCGACCGGTACCGCATCGACACGGAGGCACTCGAATCGTTCGATGCGCGAGACTTCGAGCGGGAGATCGTGGCCGCGAAGCGGGCGCTTGTCAGGCGGGAAAAGGGCGCCGCTGATCACCTCGAGCGCGCGCTGGCGCTCTTCCGCGGTGATTTTCTCGATGGCGAGCCGGTCGGGGATTGGCACCTCGAACACCGCGACCGCTTCCAGCGACTCTATGTCGAGGCACTGATGGCGGTCGGCGGACAGCTGTCGCGCGACGAACGCCACGCAAAGGCCGCCGAATTCTACCGCCGCGCGCTCGCGTGCGACGAGCTGCACGAAGAAGCTGTGCAGGCGCTGATGCGTTGCCATGGGGCGATGGGGGAGCGGGCGCAGGCACTGCGGGTTTACCGCCGTTTTGCCGAGCAACTCAGACGTGAGCTCGATGCCGAGCCTGACGAGGATACCAGCCGCCTGGCGGAGGGACTACAGGAAGGAGTCTCGCCGTAGCCTGAGGGCCGGCCGCCCTGGAACGGCCAACTTGATCCACGGCATGACTGCCCGTACTCTTGGCTCACTGCGCCGAACCGGGCGCCCGGTCCATACCCGAAATTCCTGATGCAAATCATGAGAATTCGTACGTCCAGCATTCTCGCATCTCTTCTCGCCGCCGCCTGCGGGTCGGGAGAGACGACAGAAGCAGAAGCGGGCTGTACTGAAGGAAACGCCGGTCTCACCGTTCCGTCCGGATTCTGCGCCCAGATCGTGGCGGACAGCGTAGGTGCCGCGCGCCACGTCACGACGGCGCCTAACGGTGATTTGCTGATCGCCATACGGAGGCCGGCCGGGGAGAACACCGGTGTGGTCATCCTGCGCGATGGCGATGGTGACGGAGTAGCGGAAACGCGAAACTCGTTCGGCATCGGTGGCGGCTCCGGCATAGCGTTTCACGACGGATTCCTCTATTTCGGCACGGACTCCGCGATCGTTCGCTGGCGTTGGCCCGACGGCGCGCTCGAGCCTGACGGCGCGCCGGATACGATAGTCTCGGCATTGCATGCCAGCGGAGGGCACGGCGACAAGGCGTTCGCGATCGCGCCCGATGGAAGCCTGTTCGTGAGCATCGGCGCACCTTCCAACGCCTGTCAGGTGGAGAACAGGCAGCCGGGGTCGCCGGGGCAGGATCCCTGCCCGCTGCTCGAGGTTTCCGGCGGCATCTGGCGATTCGACGCCGCCAAGCTTCGCCAGACGCAGGCAGATGGAGAGCGCTGGACAACCGGCACCCGTAACATTCTCGCCATTGCGGTGGATTCCTCGGGGCAGCCATGGGGTGTTCAGCACGGGCGCGACCACCTGGCTCTGTTATGGCGGGCGACTCACCCCATCTACACCGACGAGAAGAATGCCGAAAATCCGGGAGAGGAGATGTTCAGGCTGGAAAGTGGCGCCGATTTCGGGTGGCCGTATTGCTACCATGACCGCGACCTGAACATGAAGGTTCTGGCGCCCGAATACGGCGGCGACGGCAAAACCCAGGGGCGCTGTGCCACCGTGGACCAGCCGCAGACGACCTATCCCGCCCATTGGGCGCCTAACGCGATGGTCTTCGGTACCTCACGGTCATTTCCGGAGAAGTACCGCAAAGGTGCGTTCATCGCGTTTCACGGCTCGTTTGACCGTGCCCCGCTGCCGCAGCAAGGATTCAACATCGTCTTTCAGCCATTTCTCGACGGCGTTCCGACCGGCTCATGGGAGGTGTTCGCCGAGGGATTCGGTGGCCGTCGTCCGGCGGGGGTCGCTTTCGAGCGAGACGGATCGCTGATCGTGACCGATGACCGGCGCGGAAGGGTTTACCGGATTCGGAAGGTCGAACCGGGGCTGTGAAACGCTGCTCAGGGAATGCATGTACACCGGAGCGCCGCCATTGCGGGGGGCGTGCAGTAATTGACTCGTAAAGCGGTGGCAGAGCCATGAGATTGATTCGCGTGATGTCGCTGAGCGCGGTGCTTGCGTCGCCGTTGGCGGGGCAGCTTCCGGCGCAGTGGGAAGTGCATGACACCTTGCGGCCGCCGCCGCGGATTGTGTCTGTGCCAGGCGTGCCGTCGGATGCAATCATTCTGTTCGACGGAACGGACCTCACGGAATGGCGGGCGTCACAAGGGGGCGCCGCCAAGTGGCGGGTACGGGACGGATTTGTCGAGGTCGCGCCGGGGAGCGGCGACATTCAGACGGCGCGCCAGTTCGGTGACGTACAGCTTCACATCGAGTGGGCTACGCCGGCGCAAGTAAGGGGCGATGGGCAGGGCCGGGGGAATAGCGGTGTGTTCCTGATGGGGATGTACGAACTTCAGGTGCTGGATTCTTACGAGAATCGCACTTACGCGGACGGGCAGGCGGCGTCGATCTACGGTCAGCATCCACCGCTGGTGAACGCCGCACGTCCGCCGGGCGAGTGGCAGACATATGACATAGTGTTCAGGCGCCCACGCTTCGATTCGACTGGCGCGGTGACCCGGCCGGCGCGGATGACGGTGTTACATAACGGAGTGCTGGTGCATGACGCCGTCGAGCTCTTGGGGGCGACTGCCAATCAGCGCCGCGCTGCGTACAGGGCGCATGCAGACCGCCTGCCTATCAAGCTGCAGGACCACGGCAATCCTACGAAGTTCAGGAACATCTGGGTGCGCGAGATCGAGTAGGGTGAGGCCTAAAGCACGTCAGGAGCCTTTCTCGCCCGCAGGGTGAAGCGCGCGATCGTTCCGGAAATGCGAGGGGGGCGTGCCTCTACCTTACGATCTGCGTCACTGTCGCGCCTACGCGGTCGCGGAGAGTAGCGGAGTATTCGCCCTGCCGTTTCCGGCGAAGAGTGTCGGGCTCGAGTCGAGCTCCGGCGGCACTGAGCGCGGCGCCCAATCCCAGTAGCTGACTCGAATCGCGCAGAAGAAAGACTCGCATGTGCGTCCATGGAAGCGTGCTGTCGTTGGCCGCGTACGTAGTTACGGCCACGAAGGCTCCAGCCCGCTGGGCCTCGCGATCGATCGGTTCGGCCACGTCGCGTATGTACCGATCATACTCGGCAACCATCCCCGGTCTGGCGCGCCAGAAGTAGATCTGGGCGAGCGTTGCTTCGTTTGTGTCGAGCCCCGGAGCAGGGGCTGGGCTGCGTGGCGTGGCCGCACAGCCCAGCGTGAGTAAGCAGAGAACGCCAACTACCGATCCGGTCGCGGGGCGCATGAGCACGGGCATGGGTTGTGATCCGCCTAACGGTTGAATTGGACTGCGGGACGGCCTGGCAGGAGCCAGCTGCGCTTGTGGCGGCGGGTGCCTCGTCTTCACTGGTGATTCGTTCGCCGCCGGCGAAGCCCTTCCGGAAGCTGTCGGCGCCTTCACCCGGCGCTCCATGCCGACGATCAACAGACCTCGAGTCCGTTCCGGCTCTCTTCTACAGTTTCCGGGTAACGAACGCCCAGATTAATGCATGAAGGGACCGGCCGGCGTGCAAATTCTAGCCGCATCCGGTGCCAATGGCGAGCAATTCTCGTCCGAGATGGGCGCGGCGCCGAAGAAGCGAGGGGTCTTACGGCCCGCGGGGGACGGCTGCCGACGAATGCCCGGCAATGATGCGCCATCCCGCCGCCTCGTGCTGAAGTACCATGCTCAGCGCGCCCCCGAAGCTGAACAACGTCGTAGTTGAATCGACGAACTGCGTCCGGAACCGCGCGGAGATGACCGCCAGCCCTGGCGCGACCGCCTGGACACTGACGTCCTGATACGCCGTTTCGATCCGCTGGCCGCTAGGCACAGCTCGCAGCGCTTCGCGGACCGCATCGGCTGACGGGTACCGCACCTCTCCGCTCTCGAGGAAGCGAAAGTCTGGGCGATCCGAGTAGAGCGCGCCGACGGAATCCCACTGGGCCGCCGTCGACAAACGACTGAAGTCAGCGAGGAACGCGACGGCGCTATCCCGCATCGCGGTGGCGTGCGCGCCGGTCAACGCCTGACCTGGGGCGCAGCCCACCAGCGCCGCGCCGACACCCCCTGCCACAACGAGGAACCGGAACATTGCCGAACCCTGTTGAAAAGCGGATTGTCAGGCACCGTGCCACACATGACGCTCAAGCTGCGGGGCGGCCAAGCAAGGCGCAAGGAGCTGCGCGCATTCGCTGGTTACACCGAGATTCCTGCCTCCGCGCTGTCACGGTCTCCGCGGTTCATTGCTATGATCCTCGATCCACGTCGCTGCCTCGGGTCCGGTGTCCGATCGACACGATGCGATCCGCATCGGGATAGGCGAGGGGCCGGAGCAGCACTTCGTGCAACGCCAGGATCCAGCCGCGCTTGCGGGCGCGCATGCCCGGCAGCGGGATCAGGAGTCGCCGGTGTTCCGGCACCCGGTGGGAGATACCGCGCAACCGTTCCTTGCCTTCCGGGTCGATGAACGATGAGCAGTGGATTGCGTGGGGCGGTCTGGACGACGATGCCTGGTATGCGGCGGTCCAGCGTGATATCGGGTTCGACGCAGCGATGGTCACCCCCGTTGCCACGGAGCAGGTGGCGAGCGCCTCGCTGTAGCGATGGGGTGGACGATGTGATGTGGATGCTCGAGCGTGTCCTTGTGTGCGAGCACCTCGGCCGTGCGCGAGAGGTCGCCGACTGCCATCCGTTCGTGGCCGCCGTTCTGCGCTCGCCTGACGGCACGGTAGCACGAGCCGGCCGCCGCGCCGCTCGTCGTCTGGCGCACTTTATCTGCGCGCGGGCGCCAGGTGCCGCACGATGTCGAGCGACGTGACGTGCACGTTGAGTCCCTCGCCGATGCGGAGGCCGAACTGGCCTTCCGTCGCCAGGCCAGCAGCGGTGACAGCGACAACGGCGGAATCATTCACGAACACGCGCAGCGAGTCAGGCGCCACTGCCACCCGCAGGCGGTTGGAGATGACGCCGGTTCCCGGATGCGGATTGGCGGCGGGGTGAACCCCCCACGGCGCGAGCACCTGCTCACGCCCCTCCGTCGTGGATACAACGCGTACCGCTCCGTCGCGCCGCAGCTGGACCGCGAGCCGCGCGGCCGCGGGAGAAGCGAGATCGGCGCCGCCGAACACGAGCCCGAATCCCGCGTCGCTGGGGTGAGGAAAGAGCGCGAACTCCGTGGCGAGCGAGTACCGGCCGGTCGCGCGCTCCTGCGAGTGGTAGATCACGACGCCGGGCCCCGTGGTGATGTGCCATCCCGGCGGCATACCGACAAATCGCCACGACGAATCGGGGACGTCCTGCGCCGTCGTCAGGCGCGCCGGCGTGTCGAGGCGCCAGCGCCAGTCTGCGGGGGTGGTGAGTGACTGTGCATCGCCGCTGTGGGGGAGCGCTAGCGCGAGCGCGAGCGGGAGCAGCGATGTGCGTGCGAATGGTCGTCGCATTGGTCAGCGGGCGAAGGGGTTCATTGCCAGTGTAACCCAACCACGCAGTTCCGCCAGGGGCACTGCGGCGCTCGTCGAACGGCACGCTCACCCCGGGGCGTCTCGGGCATGCTCTGGAAGTTCGCGTGCGGGGCCTGGACCACCGGCAGAACCTCCCGTCGACCCGCTGGTAGCTCGCCTGTATCCCTTCCTCCATCCCCGTCGCCAGCAGCGCCGACCGCGTCGCCTCGTCAGGCAGCTACGCGAGATCGCGATTCTGCGTCCACCGCGGATCGTCAGTCCAGAACTTCGTATGCATCGTCGCAATGAGCGTCGGGTCGACGAAGACGTGACGCTCGACGAGCAAGGCGATCATCTCGTCGATCTGCACCTGAAGGAGATGTTTGAGCCAGTATACGCGCGCGAACATACCATCCGGCATGCCCGCACGGTCTTCCTCTTTGATGTAGGGGGCGACTGCCAATCAGCGCCGCGCTGCGTACAGGGCGCATGCGGACCGCCTGCCTATCAAGCTACAGGACCACGGCAATCCCACGAAGTTCAGGAAAATCTGGGTGCGCGAGATCGAGTAAGGGGACATACTTCGAGGGAGCTCGCTCTTACCTGGCATCATGCCGCGCCTAGTGACGGCGTGCCGTCCACCGAAGGTCGCTGTTAGGCAGCCATCCGCTCGGCCTAATCGGAAACACGCGCGTACGTCGAGTTGTAGCCGAGCTCGAAAACACCATCGAGGCGAAGACTATCCGTACCCGCTGCGATCCAGGCGTTGCGTGTCAGGAAATCGAAACCAGGTTCTACCGTGATGAATTCGTTCCCCTCCTCGTCTTCGAACGAAATCTGGTAGTGTCCGGTAACCGGAGGCGCTCCCGAACGGAGATAGGTGAAGGTGCCGCCGCTTCTGCTTTCTGCTACCAGCGCCAGCGTAGCGACGAAGCCGGCCGATGAAGGAGTGGACACCTCCATCGTTCTTACATTCAGCGAATGAACCCACTGCCATGTGCCCGCGGCGCGGATGGCAGGCTGGCGATCAGGAGCCGCTGCTTCCCCACAGCCAGTTAGAAAGGCGCTAAGAAGGAGCGCCGCTGGCAAAAAGGCCTTCCGCCAACGCTCCGTTGTGCGTGTAACCAACTGCATTAGGTTGCTCCTAAGATGAGTAGCAAGGCAACGCCGGTGCGAACGCGCCGTAGGCTTGGTGACGCCGGCCGGTCCAGCCGTCCCGGTCCAGACGCAGAGCGCGAGCCAGCCCGAGTTGAGACCCACTCGGAGGGCTTGTCGTCACGCGGGCCCTCCACACCGCCCATGGTGGCGATGCGCCTCTCCTCGTTCGCCTCCGAACAGCGGGGCGGTCGTCTCGCCTAGGCATCCGTCTTCGGTTCCACACTCTCAGCATCTGCGTCGCCCTTTTGCGCCGAGAGCACCTCCGACAGCTCCTGAAGAGTCGCGCCCAGGTCCGGCCTCTCCTCGATCGCCCGGAGTACCGGATCCGCACGGAGTTGTTCCATGCGGTCGATCGCCGTTCTGATCGTGAACGCCGTCGGGTCGAGCCGTGAATTCACCTCGCTCCAGTTCAGCGGCATCGAAACCGTTGCTCCCGGCAGCGGGCGGACGCTGAACGG
>JBGTNB010000473.1:0-9361 GCA_041743285.1 Gemmatimonadaceae bacterium | reverse complement strand
GCTCGAGCGGCTGCGCGCTGATTTAGCCTCGGGTGCATGGGAGGCGCGGCACGGCCGCGCGCGCGCGGCGGACGCGCTGGACGTCGGGTACCGACTCGTCGTGGCCGAAGCAGGCACCCGACTGACCTAACGAACAAGATTGCCAAACTGGCGTGGCCCGTACGGGCAAGCTTTCAACGATTGGAGGGACGTATGCTTCGTCTCGAGGGCATCGATCATGTGGCGCTGACCGTGCTCGATGTCGGCCGCTCCATCGCCTGGTATCAGACCGTCCTCGGACTGGAGCGGCGGTACGCAGACGTGTGGGGCGACTTTCCCGCCGTGTTAGGGGTGGGGACGACGTGCCTGGCGCTGTTTCCGGCCCCGGTGCCGGATCCGTCACGCCCGTCCGACCGTGAGGTGCTGTCGGTCCGTCATATTGCGTTCCGTGTCGACAGGGCAGCGTTCGAGCAGGCGCGCGAGCAGTTGGAGGCGCTCGGCTTGGCGCCAACTTTCGAAGACCACACAGCGGCACACTCGCTTTACTTCACCGACCCTGACGGACATCAGCTGGAGATCACTACATACGACGTAGTCTAGGATGAGATCTCTCATCGGAATCGCAACGGCGGACTCGGTAAAACCCTTGGCCGTGGGATCCGTCTGCAAGTCACTTTTTGTCATTGGTGCCGTCGTTGAGGAGGGATGACCAGTATTTGCGGTGCCTGGACGCAAACAATTTCCGGGTAACGGCGCTGGTTGGGCTCATTTAGCGTTAGGTGCACGCAGGAATTCGTCGGAAATCAATGGATACCATCAGATATCTCTGGAGTGACGCGAATGGGGATCACGCACTCGATCTAGTCCATGTGCACGGGACGCATGGCCAGCCGTATCCATTCGGCGAATCCTCCGGAGCGTTGGTGGAAGTTCGGGACTTCTTCATCTCCACTGTGCCCGTCACCCAGTCGTTTCTGGCGCACGTGATGGGTGCCGACGCGATCCCGGCAACTAATCGCGGACCCAGCTTGCCCGTCGAGAACGTTTCGTGGGATTCGCTGACCCAGGCAGGCGGCATCCTGCACCGAATCAACGAGAGTCAAATGGCAGCCGCCGTCACGCCATCGCTCCGGCCACACGGTGCCTTTCGACTGCCCTCCGAGACGGAGTGGGAATACGCCGCTCGTGGCGGACCGCACTGGCATGACGGATTCCGGTTCAGTGGAAGCGATGAAATCGAGCTTGTTGCATGGTACGATCGGCGCCACGGCGACCACACGCAGCCCGTCGCGCTCAAGGCACCGAATCAGCTTGGTTTATATGACATGTCCGGTAACGTCTGGGAATGGTGCCAAGACACGTACTCGGATGATGTGCGCGCGATCCCAACGGACGGAACCGCGTTCAGCGGAGCCAGCGATGAACGAGTCCTGCGCGGGGGCTGCTTCCACAACTGGGCGGCACACTGCACTGTCTACAAGCGCTACCAGATCGCCCGACATTTCCATGACGGGTGCATCGGCTTTCGGTTGGTGATTTAGCAGCGTTCCCCGTTTATACCGTCCACGCTGCTCGGGTAAACGATCAGGTGGCTAGAGGGCTCATTAAAGTGATGAGTAGTCTCCCTCTTCCGATTGCTGAACCTCCAGAACTCGTAGCACGAACGCGAGTCGGGGATGAGGGCGCGTTCACCGCGCTCGTCGAACAGTATCAGCCTATCGTCTTTCGTTGGGCGATCGCGCTTTCGGGTGATGAAGACGAGGCGGAGGACATCACTCAGGAAGTGTTCGTCCGTGTGCATCGCAAACTATCGAGCTTTCGGGGCGACGGACCCTTCGACGCGTGGCTCTATCGCATCGCCCGTCGCGTAGCCAACCGAATGCGTCCGGCGAGACTTCCTGCGGCCGAGCGCCCCAATCAAGACGTCTATCTCACGGACCCGGGCGCACGAGTCGACCGGCAGCGTGCCGTCGCGCTCATTAGGACGATCGCCACGACTCTCCCCATGCGGCAGCGCGAAGTTTTCATTCTCTGCGACATCGAGGGGCGTACACCGGCGGAAGTCGCCGCAATGCTCGATATGAAGGATGTTTCCGTTCGCGCGAGTCTGTTCAAAGCGCGCGCGTCGATTCGGCGAACGATCCTCGCCACCCATCCATGCTACCGGGAGCAACCGCGGTGAATTGCGACGACTATCTCTCGATGCTTGCGACGTTGCCAGTCGAGGAGCTGGGCTACGGCGGCGCACGCGACCATGCGGTCCAATGTCGCGACTGCGATCGAACCACACGCGTGGTGGCCGAGCGTGAACGCAACATGCTCTTGGCGTTCAGCGATCTGCACCAATCCGTGCCGGCAAGGCATGTCGCCGAGCGCGCGCTTGTGCTATCGCGCCGGCGCTCGGTAACGCTCTACTACCGAATCGGGCTCGCCGCCGCGGCGGTTGCGACGATTCTGGTCACGTTCCTGTGGCGCCTGGCGTCTCCGCCATTACCGGGCACCACTGTCAGTGAGACGTTCCGGTTGCAGTGCCTGTCCCCTGAGCAGGCCGCCGAGGTACTTCGGCCGCGCCTTCACGAGACCAGTCGCGTCTCCTTCCGGGCCAACTCGCGGGTGGGCATCATCACGGTGGAGGCGTCGCCGGAAGAGATGGAGGCTGCGCGATCGCTGCTGGGGCGCTACGATAGCCCGGCGGAGTCGCAGTGCGCGGTGCAAGTCACCGTCCCGTAGGAACTAGGAACTAGGAATTAGGAATTAGGAAATCTGGAATGAACGGACCGTCATTCCGCCCTTCCTCGCAACTCGCAACTCTCATCTCACTTCCATTTCCCATTTCCCATCTCCCGTTTCCCATTTCCCCTTCCCGTTTCCCGCTGGATAAACAGGCATGAGCAGACGACTACGCTACCAGGTCGCGGCGAGCCTGGATGGCTTCATCGCCGGACCTAACGGGGAGTACGACTGGATCGTTGCGGATCCTTCCATCGACTTCGCCGCACTGTTCAAGGAATTTGACACGGCGGTGATGGGCCGTAAGACATACGAGGTTATGACGGCGGCTGGCGGTCACGGCGCCATGCCAGGTCTCGATGTAGTCGTCTTCTCGCGCACCCTTCCAGCAATCGAACACCCCGGGGTGCGCATCTCCAACGACGATCCGTGTGAAATCGTGTCGGCGCTGAAAGCACAGCCCGGGCGTGACATCTGGCTTTACGGCGGGGGCATGCTCTTCCGAACGCTGCTCGACGGAGGCCTCGTGGATACCGTGGAGGTTGCGGTCGTTCCCGTGCTCCTCGGATCCGGCATCGCGCTTCTTCCCGCCAACGCTGCAACAAAGCTCGTGTTGACCGACCTGAAGCAACTACCCGCCAGCGGGATCGTTGCGCTCGCCTACTCTGTGCCCGGAGGAATCGGCCCTGCTCCCCGCATTCGCTACGTCAAGCCTACCAAGACCCCAAAGAAGAAGGGTGCGAGTACCGACAAAGTCTCCAAGCGAACGGCGGCCAAGAAGAAGTCTTCACAAGAGGATGTACCGGTCGACCTGCAGTCCCAGCGTAGGCGCATGCGGGATCCATCATGACGTACCGACCCGAACTCTACGACGCGGTGACGTCCGCATCCTTCCATGGCGACGTGGAGTGGTACCGGCAGAAGGCTGAAGCGTGTGGCGGGCCGGTGCTTGAACTGGGCGCCGGTACGGGGCGGGTGACGCTGGCGATCGCCGAGGCGGGCGTTTCGATTCACGCGCTGGATGCCAGTCAGGCGATGCTCCAGACGCTCGCTGCCAAGCTTGCGACACATTCGGAGGAAGTGCGAAAGCGCGTCACGATCCTTGCAGCCGATATGCGCACGTTCGATTTACCTGAACGATTCGCGCTGGTGATCGCTCCATTCCGGGCGTTTCTCCACAATGTTACCGAGGAGGATCGGCTGGCCTGTCTGAGTCGAATCCGCCACCATCTCCGACCAGGCGGTCGCCTCGCGTTCAACGTATTTCATCCGTCGCTGGAGTACATGGCACAGCATGCGGGCCCGCTCGCAGGGGTATGGAGATGGGCTGGCACCTATCCACTGGCGACCGGTGGCTTTGTCGTGCGCTCGGAAGCAAACAGGTACGACACCGTTCGCCAGATCGTGCACTCCCAGCACCGATATGAGGAATACGATGCCGACGGGGCGCTGGAGCGGACTTCGATCCACCGCCTGAAGTTGGCGTACCTGTATCCGCCTGACATTCGGCGGTTGCTCGCGCAGACGGGCTTTGAAGATATAAGGATCAGCGGCGGGTTCAGCGGCGGCGACCTATCGCGCGACACCGACGAGTTGGTGGTCGAAGCGGTGTCACCCGGCGCCTAACTTTCACAGAAATTGACGGAGAGATAGACGGGCTATGGCACTCGTCGTCCTGTTGCGAGGCGTAAATGTAGGTGGGCACAGGACCCTTCGTCCGACCCTGCTTGCCCAGCGGCTGCACCGATTCGACGTTCTGAACGTCGGCGCCGCCGGCACGTTCGTCGTCCGCCGATCGGTTCGTCAGGCAGTGTTGCGCGCCGAGATCGAGCACCTGCTGCCGTTCGACACGCAGGTAATGATCTGTACCGGTAGCGAGTTCCAGCGCTTCGTAACATCCAATCCGGTCGCAGGCCTGCCGACCGGTCCGCGGATCGTCACATTCGTAAGCGTACTGGCGAAGCGATGCCAGCCTTCCTCCCCCCTGCCGCGGCGCTTTCCGGCGAACGGTCCGTGGGGACTGAAAATCGTCGGACAACAAGGGCGTTTCGTCTTTGGCGTCTACCGGCGCGAAATGCGAGCGATAAGTCACTTGGCGAAGATCGATCAACTCTTTGGAGTGCCGGCGACCACACGCAACTGGAACACGATGGTGACTGTCGCGCGACTGCTCACCGAGCCGATAGAAGGATCTTCGGGAATGACACGAGAGTGGCTGCGTTCGATCAAGAGCCGAGCTTCGCAACGGTCCGAGACGATCACCTAACGCCATTTGATCGTTTGATGGCAAGCGGGTGTTATCAGCCTTTTCGAGGGAGCCGCACGCTCGCGATCGACTTCGACCGCTTAGATCGAAACAGGCCCTGCTGGCGCGCGACGCCGCAGGGCCTTAGCTTTTTGGAAGCCGTATGACGTTTCTCTGATCGATAAGGGCTCCGGTGGACACCGTCACCATCTCCCCCAAGTTCCAAGTCGTCATCCCGCGCGCGGTGCGCGAGCAACTCGGACTCGAACCCGGACAGAAAGTCCAGGCTCTCGCTTACAACAACCGCGTGGAGTTGATCCCCGTCCAGCCGCTGCGGCGCATGCGCGGGTTCCTCAAGGGCATCAATACGACAGTCGCGCGCGACCGCGACCGGGTCTAACGCCCGGCCGTGGCCCGCGCTCGCTTAAACGTCGTCGATTCGTCGGCCTGGCTGGAATACTTTGCCGACGGCCCCGGCGCCAAACACTTCGCCTCTCCGATCGAGGCAGTGAGCACACTCCTGGTGCCGACCATCTGTCTGCTCGAGGTCTTCAAGATCGTCCTGCGCGAGCGCGACGAGAACGACGCCCTCCAGACTGCGGCCCTCATGCAGCAGGGCCAGCTCATCGGCCTCGACGCCTCACTCGCCCTGACGGCCGCGCAGCTCGGTGTCGCGCACAAACTTCCACTCGCCGACAGCATTGTGTACGCCACAGCACAGGCATTCGGAGCCGTCCTCTGGACGCAGGACGATGATTTCGACGGGCTGCCCAAGGTTCGCTACTTCCGCAAGACTGCCCGATAGGCGATTACTCGCCGCGCTGCATAACGACACACATCATGCATATCGCTGAACAGCGCCTCGTTAACCAGCGCCTTGTTGGAGAGCCATTCGGCGAGCCTGCGGCCGCGGTACGCTGGCTGGGAGCTGTACAGGCTCAAGATTATAATGCCGCGAAATGGGCGCTCGCCCTCCGAACGCGCGGAGTCGACAGCGGTACAATCGATCATGCGTTCAACACCGGAGCGTTTCTGCGAACCCATGTCATGCGGCCAACGTGGCACTTCGTGGCTCCGGAAGACCTACGATGGCTTCTCGCGCTCACCGGAGCGCGTGTGCACGCGGCAAATGCGCACATGTACCGGAAACTGGAATTGACAGAGAAGGTTTGCCGCCGTGCGAACGCCTTGATTGCTGTCGCGCTCGAAGGTCGGCATGCCACGCGTCCGGAGCTGGCGACCATTCTGGAAGCAAATGGCATCCCGGCACGCGGCCAGCGGCTCGCGTATGTCATGATGCAGGCAGAGCTGGAAGGGCTCGTATGCAGCGGACCGATGCGCGGTAAGCAGCACACGTATGCTCTCCTCGAAGAGCGCGTTCCAGCCGCTGCGCCGCTCGCCCGCGATGCGGCGCTGGCGCTGCTCGCAACGCGGTACTTTCAGAGTCACGGTCCGGCGATGGTGCGCGATTTCGCGTGGTGGTCCGGTCTCAGGATATCCGACGCCACAGCAGCGGTGGAAATGGTTCGATCCGATCTCGAGTGCGCAAATGTGGACGGCAAGGCGTACTGGACGGGGAGAGCGGCCGGTGGGGTTGACACGAAGGATCCAGTGATTCACCTCCTGCCTAACTATGACGAGCACGTCGTAGCGTATAGGAATCACAGTCCCAGCCTCGATGCGGCAGCTGTCGATGCGCTGAGGACGCGAACCGACCGGCCACTTGACGCACACTTGGTGGCTCGGAATGGCTTGATTGTCGGAGGGTGGAAACGGACTCTGGACCGAAAAGCCGCGGTGGCGCAAGTGATCTCGCTAGTCAAGCTCAAGCCCCGAGAACGCGCCGCACTGAAGGTAGCAGTTCAAGCGTACGGAGTATTCGTCTGCCTCCCAATTTCGGTTGAGATAGCCTAACGTGCACGCGTCGGCAAACGGCGGCGGGGCGTGATCCCGATGTCGCTGGCCGGGATCGTTCAACCAATCGAAGGCTGCATGTGATCCGCGTCTACTATGGCGCTGCGTACGTTGGCTCGGGTTTCGCCTTCGATACGACGCGGAAGGCGCGTTGGATCGCCGACTCCCTGATCGAGTCACCAATTCCAAACATCGAGCTGGCCGCTCCAACTGCGCTCAGCCGTGAGCAGGTGGCTGAGGTCCACGACCCGCGCTACGTCCGCGCCATCCAAATGGGACTCCCTCGCGACTTGGCCGAGTCGCAAGGTTTCGACTGGGATCCGGAGCTCTGGCCGATGGTGCTGGCCTCCAACGGCGGCGTCGTCGCCGCCGCGCTCACTGTGGCGGCGGTACTGCATCGCTCATCGAATCGGAGCCCCATATCTGGCAGATCGACGTTTCGGTGGGCGGCATCGATGCGTATGCCGGGTCCGAGCGCGTGTGGCTGGACATCGTGCAGAAGGGTGCCGACTACCTTTCCGCCGTGCATCGGGGATTGGAGCTGGCAGAGAGTAACGGGGCACGATTCGGCCTGTGCCTGTACAACGCCGGCATGGACCCATATGAGGGATGCTCGGCGGGGGGGAGACACGGCATCACACCGGAGGTTCTAGCTGCTCGAGAGCGCGCCGTATTCGAGTGGTGCAGTCGCCTGAACGTGCCGATCGCGTTCGTACTCGCGGGCGGGTATGTTGGCGCTCGGCTGAACGAACGCGCGCTGGTCGAACTGCATCGCCTTACGCTGTCGGTTGCCGCGCGGAGACCTAGCGATTGAGACGGGCCATACATCATTTTCGACGGCGACCCTCTGAGGCCGCAGCCAGCAAGTCCGCCATCCGCTCGTTGTTGGCGGCGTAACGCGCCCATCCCTCGGCGGTGCTGTGATAGCGATGGTCCTTGATTGTCAGGTCGGCGCCGTGATCGATTAGAAACCTAACGGCGTCCTCGTTCCCATGGATGGCGCATTCGTGAAGGATGCTCGCCGGCTCGTGCGTGCTCCAGTTGGTGTTTATGTCGGCGCCGCGCGCCAGGAGGAACGACGCGACCTCGAACTGCCGGTTCACAACCGCCCAGGCGAGCGCGACGTCCAGAACCTGCTGCGTGCTCACTGGTCCCCAACCCAGATCGGCGCGCTTCGGATCGTTGGCGGGATAGTGTTGCGCCGGCGATCCCAGGACGGCCTCGCCGGCCGCATTGAACCAATGCGCCACCGCAGCCGCATTGCCGGTGCCCGCTGCATGGGGAAGGTCGTCAGGCAACGGCCAGACGCGCGTCAGCGTGGGAACGAGGTGCGCATGTCCGTACGCGAGTGAAAAGGCGAGCGCGTTTGCCGGCGGCGGATTCGCCGTGCCGAGTAGCGCTGGATCAAGCTCGAGCAGCGCCGTTATGAACGGTTCTCGATCCTCCCAGCTGGCCCGCTCGATCATCGCGACTTGAACGTGCACGAACGCTGAGTTGAGCACCCACGGTTCGTCCTGTAGCCAGCGGCGGAACTCGGCCAGATCATTGCGGTCGAGCGCGCTCGTCAGTTGACGAATCACGAACGCCTCCCACGGCGTCGTCGCGGGTTCCTCGGTCGGTCCGCCGCTCCACACGCTCGCCGGATGCTGGATCAAGAATTCGATAAATGCCTGCCTATCCTGCCAGCGATCGATGCGACGACCCAGATCCGGATCGAGCGCGATTGATCGCTCGAGGAGGCGCGACGCAACGCCTGTATGTTTGAACCGGCACGCATTCATCAGTGCCCGACCGATTAGTGATCGCTCATCAAGTCCTTCTGCATTGCCGCGTTCTGACAGTTCGCCGAGGCGACCGCGAACCGCATCGTCCTCGCCAAGCGCGGCGAGAACTGGAAGCGTTAGCGGCAGCACGTTCTTTCGCGCGAGCAGATGCAGCATTCCCGCTCCGCCCGTCCAGATCACGTGCTCCCACGTCGAGCGCTCGACCGTCGCGCCCGCGTCAATCAACAGCTCGGCGGCAACCGGCCGCGTGTGAATGCGCTCGCGCTCGGGATCCGATGTATCGAGTGCGTAAGACGTGGTGTCGGCGAGCAGCGTCTGGCCACTCTCACTTCGCCACGAGACCAGTGCCGGGTGTTCCGCCAACAGCGCTCGCAGCCCTTCGTGATCCTCGTTATAGATCGCGACCCTGGCCTGAGACGCCGCCCGCTCGAGCGAACCGCCCAAGCGATTCTGCACCTCCGCGGTCAAATCGGCCCAGCCGGCGAATCCGTATTCGCGCGCTATGACCAACTGCGCATCCCGATTCGAGAGCGGGAAAGCCGAGCGCGGCAACTGCGCGTTAATGCGAGCGATGGCATCGACGTTTCCGGCGGCTGCGTCGCGTGCGAGCTTCTTCGCTTGCTTGCGAAGGGAGTCGAGCGACGGGCGTGCGGGAAGATTCCTAGCAGTGGACATGGCGCCTCCTTTCACGTAACGCCTGTACCCGCTG
>JBGTNB010000472.1:0-4295 GCA_041743285.1 Gemmatimonadaceae bacterium | reverse complement strand
GGTGTCGGCCAGCTGACGGTACGGCTTGTACCCGCTCAGCCCCACCGAAATGCCGTCGCGCGTCTGGGCACCAGAACCGGTGATCGTCACTACGGCGGGATGTCGCGTCGCGCGCGGGCCGGCGGGGAGCGTGAGCGTTCCCGCAAGGCGGATTCCCGCAGCGGTCGTGAGACGCACGTCCTCAGTTGTGTAGGGCGCTCCGGGCGGCGCGCTGTAGTCGGGCTCGTCAGGCGCCAGCGTCGCATACGCGTCGAGGCGCACGATGCGCGCCCGCTGTGACGGCACCTCGCCTCCCAGAATGCGGCCGTCCTTCCGGAGCGCGAGACGGATTACCAGGCCCGGCATCTCTACCGTGGCCGAATCCTGTCCGGCGGCGGCCGCGGGCAGCAGCCGGACCGTGACAGGGATTGTCCTGCCGCCCATCAGGAAGAATACCGGGACCCGTTCCTCAACGCCGCCCCTGGCCCGCGCCACCAGCACGAGCTGCTCGAGGAACGCGGTGGAGAGGTTGGTCACCATGGGCAGCGCGCCGGCGACGGTGGGGATGGCTTGGACTGCGGTGCCACTGCCCGCGAATGCCGTGTCGCCGGCGATGCGTACCTGGCTGCGCTGCCTGGGCACGGTGTCGGCGGCATGATAGAACGTGTTGTCGAGTGTCGCTATGCTGGCGTCCCGCGACAACTCGGCCTGGTACACGAAACGCATCCCTTGCCCGCGGATGACGATTTCGCCGGACAGTCGGTTGACTGTGCGCGTGGAGTGCTCGATCACAATCGTGTCGGCGCCGATGAGCAAGAGAAAGGTCGCGCGCTCCGGGGCGAAGGCCCCAATGTCGGACGGCGACTGGGCTCGCGCACGTTCAGGGAGGGTGAGCAGTTGGGCGGCGATGCCGGCTGTAAGGGTTGCCCGCTTGAGCAGGTTCAAACGAGAGAAGTTGGACACCGGGCTGCCTCGGTCGAGTGAGAATGAGTTATTTAGCTAATAAGCTAAGTAACGAAATACGGGCTGTCAAGAGACGGTTTTTGTCCTCCTGCAGGCAGCATGCGGCAGACCTATAGGGAGTAACGGCCACAACCCGGCCACCTTTCCCGCGGCTGGTGCCTGGGCGGGCAACTCAGGGGGAAAGACGCGCCACAAGCGGAGCCAGGATGGGAAACCGGTATCTCAAGCTCATCTTCACGCGCATGGCGGTGCGGGCGATCCAATACTATCCGGAGATCAGTGCCTTCTATCAGCGCACCGCGCGACGAAAGCAGCCGATCGTTGCGCGGGCCTTGGTCGCGAAGGAGCTCGCACGGATCGTGTACTACGTGCTCCACCGCCAAGAACGCTGCAACGGGACCTTCAAAGGCAAACAGCTCAGTCGTATGAAGCAGCCGAAGTGGCCACGCCTGACGAACCCGTCCGCCTCACTGGAACCGCTCGCAGTTGATCGCGAGCGTGCAGCTCCGCTGTGATTGGGCGTCAGGCGTCGGTGCCCGCTGCAGTGCTCTGGGATCGAGGTACATCCCTCGTGAACCCGTAATGGTGTATGGGCGCCACTGGAGCTCGACAGGCACCCGCCGGCTACCGGATCAGGTCCGTTCAAAGATGACAGCGACGCCTCAAGCGCGCCGCATGGCCGATCACACTCCCTTACGCCCAACCCTCAAATGGGGGTTGGACGGTTAGGTGACTGCGGCATAAAACCGCACGGTCATTGGACAGTGTGTCGCGCACGATCGCAAGCGGCTTTGATAAATGGCACGTTTCGCAATTGATCGTTCCTTACGCGCGATCAATCCACCACGTCAATCTCCAACGCTCCGATCAACCGCAGCAGCTCCGCCTGACGCGTAAACCCGCCGATTACAAACCGCAGATGCGCCGCGTCCGCAGGAAATTGCCCGAACGTCGGATCCACCGGCACCCATTCGCCCAGATAGACCTCGGGCCACGCATGGTAGTAAAACTTCCCCCGCACATACGCCAACCCCGCTACACTGCGAGCCGGAAGCCCAACCGCTCGCGCCAAAGCGACGTAAAGCTGCGTATGCTCATTACAATCCCCGGCGCCGAGCCGCAGCACCTGACGCGCGTCAGGCACGCTGAATGAGATCCGCTTCTCCAGCGAATCGTGCACCCAACGGGTGATTCGCAAGGCGGCCACCGTGGGATCGGCCGTATCCCCCACGATCCTCGCCGCCAACTCGCGAATCGCCGAATCCCCCGATTGCACCAGCGGCTCCGCAGCCAGATAGGGCGCCAGTGAGGTATCCGCTTCACCTAACAGATAGGGCGCCGTCAAAGACGAATCGGTCGCCCGCTCCACTCGCAAGGTGTCGCCGCTCAACCGCTGGCGCGCACCGTCCAGATCGAACCCTTCAAGCGAAGTCCCGCGAAGCACCACCGTAAGGCTGGGCAGACGCTTTCTGTCGATAGGCGCCGAAGCGGCAATGGCGGTCGTTTCCTGAATGTCGCGGTTGCTCGTGAGCTTCCCGCCCGCCGCCTCTTCGTTCCATGCATCGTACGCCAGCTCGTACGTCGTGCGGCGTAGCGGAACCAGCCCAAGCAGCGTGCCCTCCACCAAACGCCCCTGCCGGTCGATCCAGCCAGCGATCACCCCTTCGCCCTCCACCTGCCAGGCGCGCACGGTATCGTACCGCGCCACCTGCCAACCGCCGCGCTTGTCGCGCGCCGCACTGTCCGGAAGCACGAACAACGACTCCGCCTTGATCCGCACCTCCACCTGCTTCGGAGCCAGCGCCATCGGATCGAACACCGATAGCGTCCGCCTGTCGCCGACCTCGGGGCCGTCCGGATGCGCCATCACCAGCGGAATGACGTTAGGTAGCGTCGTCCCGGCCGGAATGGCGATGTACTGGGTATCGGGCACCGCGGCGCTGCCCACCGCGACGGTGAGCGTGAGCAACGTATCGTCAGTCACCACGCCGGCCGCGCGCAGCGGACCTATCTCCGGACTCAGCGTGAGCACGAACTCCCGGAGCGCGAGAGTTGGGGAAAGTCGCGCCACCACCCGCGCCCACGCTCGATAGGCGGTCCCCTCGGTGTGGAGGTCAGCCAGAAAGTAGTCGTTGACCTGAATCCCCGAGGCGCCGCTGTCCACCGAGGTGGCGGCGAACCCGATCGGCTCGCCCTCCGGCGCGACGGCATAGTAGCGTGCTCCGGACGCGATCGACGGCGCGGCCCGCGCCGACAGCGCCGGGAAAACCCACCGCGCCGCGATCGCCATTGCACCGCCCAACACCGCGAGCGCCAGCAACACTGTTGCTCCGTGGCGCGCTTTCCGCTGGGGTTTTTTCCTTGGAATGTCCATAGACTCTCCGACACCAAATTTGAGCGGAGAGTTCCCCTGCGGGGCGCCTTGCGCAAGTCACCCAGTCCCTGTGTCGCAGCAGGTCCTCTCTGGATTCCCGCTTTCGCGGGAATGACGGGATCTGGATTCCCGCTTTCGCGCAACGGGATCCGGATTCCCGCTTTCGCGGGAATGACGGGATCTGGATTCCCGCTTTCGCGGGAATGACGGGGATCTGGATTCCCGCTTTCGCGGGAATGACGGGCTGCAACTACTCCGTCACTTCCGCCGTCTCGTCACCAATCCAGTGCAAATATTTTTCCAGCCCACCCGAAACGGGAAGCGCGAGCAGTTCCGGCACCTTGTACGGATGAAGCTCCTCGAACGCCGCTTCCAATCCGGCAAGGCGCTCGGCGTGCGTCTTGAGCAGAATCACCGATTCAGTCTCGTCGGCAATCGCCTCGTTCCACCGGTAGAGCGATCTCGCAGTTGGAAGGATTGTGCCGCACGCGATCAGCCTGCGCTCCAGCAGCGCGCGCACTAGCTCCTCGGCTTCCTCGGCGGTTGCAACGGTGGTCATCACCACCCGGGCTTCGGTTCGCTCCATCATTCCTCACACTGATGAATGGTCCTTCGCGCTGGCCGTGCGCGCCGGCCGCGACAAAGAACACCGTTCCGCGCTGTCGTCGCAACCCGCTCTCTCCTCCGTGGCCGCCGACTTGTATCCGCCGCTCTCCGCCGCTTGCTTTACCTGGCTATGGCGGAAGAGTTTCTCATCGTGCGCGGTGCGCGCGAGCACAATCTCCAGAACGTCGACGTCGCGATCCCGCGGGACCGCCTGACGGTCGTTACCGGGCTATCGGGCTCGGGCAAGTCGTCGCTCGCCTTCGACACCATCTATGCCGAAGGGCAGCGGCGGTACGTGGAGTCGCTCTCCGCCTACGCCCGGCAGTTCCTCGGCCTCATGGAGAAGCCGGACGTAGACTCGATCGAGGGACTG
>JBGTNB010000471.1:0-12254 GCA_041743285.1 Gemmatimonadaceae bacterium | reverse complement strand
GGACCCCGCGCTGGCGGAGATCGTGCGCAATCTCGGTGAGCGAACATGGCCAATCACGATCGCCGACGTGGGCATCAGCATCAATCTTACCGGACAGAAGAGCTGGCACCGGCTGGTGCCTTCACTGAACGGCGGCGTGGGGATCGCCTCCGACTTCGGAAAGTCCGGCGACCCCGGCGGATTCGACTTCGGCACTCCGTTTGCGTTCACCTTTGGAGGTGGCGTGCGGCTCGAGCGTGATGGACCGCTGCAGCTGAGGTTCGATGTTGCGGATTACCTCTACCAGCTCGAGTACCCGGCGGCGTACACAACCGCGCCGGCCGGCAGCACGCCGATTATTCCCACCGGTTCCTCGACGAGCGAGTGGACGCATAACCTGCTGCTCTCCGTGGGCCTCTCGTACCGATTCTCTCGTTAAGCAGGAGCGTCACATGTCGCGCGATTACGAAGATATTTTCGACCTCGATGGCGTAGACGATGGGGAGCTGCGCGCCATTGTGCGTGAGACGATCGAGCGGCACGATGGAGTCGATGCGGATAGTATCGTCGTAAGCGTGACGGATGGCCTCGTCAGGTTGAGCGGGCGAGTCGGGACCGACGGCGAGCGGCAGATAGCCGATCACGTACTTTCCGATGTGATCGGCTTGACCAGGTACGAGAACGACATTGTCGTGGACTCGATCCATCGCGATCAGGCTCCCGAAGCTGCCGATGACGCCGCCGCCGAAGCCGCGGAAGGATCCGACGAGCCGCTCGGCCGGCCACGCCGCCCGCTGGATGATGCCAGTGCCGACGAGGAAGATGAGCTCGAGGCACGGCTCTATGGCTCACACGACGTAACGTCGGCCATTGAGCAGGGCACGTCGTGGGCACCGCCGGACTCGCCTACGCAGGAGGGCTACAGCGAGCGAATCGGCGACGACGATTCTGAGGACGAGCAGGCCGACCGGCCATCGTGAGCAGTCGCTGCTGCGCGAGTAGGGCAACGCGCAGTATCTTCCGCTCATGTCCACGCCCACCGTCCAACCACCACCGGTACTGGATGCCGTCGACGAGGTCCCGGTCTGGCTCGAGGTGAATGGACACCCGGCCGTGACCTGGATGTGCACGCCCGAGCACCTCGATGATCTGGTAATCGGTTGGCTTCACGGCGAAGGATACATCGACCGTGCTGCGGATCTCCGCTCGCTCCGCCCGTGCGCGCGGGAGCTGGGTTTCTGGGCGGAGGTTCCCGAAGAGCGTTACGACACGGTTGAACGATCTGACCGGCGTCGCGTGCTCGCCTCCGGCTGCGGAGCGGTCACGACAATACTGGGCTCACTCAGCTCCCTGCAGCGCCGGCAATCGCCGCCGCCCCCGCTCGATCTTGCAACGACGCGCGCGTTATTCAAGGAGCTCTTCGCTCGAGGCGAACGATACAAGGACACCGGCGGCATCCACGCGGCGGCGCTCACGGACGGCACGTCGCTGCTCCATCACGCGGAAGACATCGGCCGGCATAACGCGGTCGACAAAGTCATTGGCGCGGCGGTTGTGGCTGAACGCACGCTACCCGATCTCATCCTTCTGGTCACCGGACGCATTTCTGGTGAGCTGGCGTTCAAGGCCGCCCGCGCTCAGCTGGCAATCATCGCCACCCCCTCTGTGCCCAGTACACTGGCGGTGGAGATCGCACGTGCGAGCGGCGTGCAACTCATAGGGCGTGCGGTGAGTGGGCATCCGCAGGTACATCCGGTGTGACGGCGGCGTGCACCGGGGTCATACTCGCGGGAGGCGCAGCGTCGCGATACGGCGGACAGCCCAAGGGGCTGTTTAGCGTGGGAGGCGAGCGCGTTATCGACAGAGTCGCCGCGGCATTGTCGGCGACGACCGATGAGCTGCTGTTGATCGCTAACGATCCGGCCGCGACCGAATGGCTGCCGGGGGTTCGAACCGAGCGAGACGCGCGTCCCGGCCTTGGAAGCCTCGGAGGAATTCACGCCGCGCTTTGGCATGCCGCGTCGCCGGTGGTGCTCGTTGCCTGGGACATGCCGTTCGTGCCGCCCGCGCTCCTCAGCGCCCTGCGTGATCGCGCCTCTGACTCCGATGTGGTGGTGCCGGCGAGCGACTCGCGCCGTGGGGTCGAGCCGCTTTGCGCATACTACGCGCCGGCGTGCCTGACGCCGATCGAGCGGAGGCTGGACGCGAATGACCTGCGGGTTGTCAGTTTCTACGACGACGTGCGCGTAGCCCGGTTGGAGCCTGACGAGGTGGCTCGGTTCGGCGACCCGGCACGGCTGTTCCACAACATCAATACTCCTCTCGATCTGGAGCTCGCCGAACGCGATGCGGTTTCCTCCGATGGTAGCGGTGGTCGGCCGCAAGCATAGTGGCAAGACCACTCTCGTCGTACGCTTGGCGGCGGAGCTGGGAGGGCGCGGTCATCGCGTCATGACGATCAAACACGGCTCCCACACTTTCAACATCGACCCACAGACTACCGATACCTATCGGCACTATCACGAAGGCAACGTGGCCAAGGTCGCGATGGTCGCTCCCGACAAGTTCGCGCTCATCGAACGGCACGCCGAGGAACCAGCGCTCGAGACTATCGTAGAACGGCACATGATGGATGCCGGAGTCATCATCTGCGAAGGGTTCACCCGCTCGTCGCTTCCAAAAATCGAGATCTTCCGCCGCGCCGCACATGCCTTGCCCTTGTTCGACGCGTCTACCCCGGGCGCGGAGCACTTCCGAGCCCTCGTGACGGATGACCCTGCCTCCAGCTTTCCTGTACCCACCCTGTATCTATCCGCGCCGGACTGGCTCGCCGACCTGGCGACGCTCGTCGAACGCGATCTCATCCATCGCTCATGACCCGATTCGCTCGCGAATATCTTGCCGCCGCACTGCTGCCCCTCGCCGCTTGCGCAACTGCTCCATCCGGCGCCAGCGGCGGCGCCGCACCAATGCCTGCACCTGTCACGCGGGCATCGCTCATTCCGTTCATCGACTCGCTAGTCGGGGCACCTGAATTTCGCAACGCGCACTGGGGGATTCTGATCGTCGATCCGGTGGCCGGCGACACACTGTACGCGCACAACGCGGGCAAGCTGTTCATGCCCGCCTCGAACATGAAGCTCATTACCGGCTCGGTGGCGCTCGACATGCTCGGGCCCGACTACCGGTTCACAACTACATACGCCGCGCTCGGATCAGTCGCCGACAGCATCCTGAACGGGCACCTGCTCATCTACGGACGGGGTGATCCGAGCATTAGTGAGGCGATGAATAGCGATGACGCCCTGGCGCCGTTGCGCCTGGTTGCCGATTCGCTGCGTGCACGCGGCATTACGAGAATCGCCGGACGCCTCATGCCGGGTGGCGATGCCTTTCCCGACGCCGCATACGGCTACGGCTGGTCGTGGGATGACTTTCACGCCCCCTATTCTGCGGGAGTCGACGAGCTGTTCTTCAACGAAGGGTTCGGCCGGGTGACGGTGATCGGCGGCGCAGGGGCCGGCGACGGTGTGACCATCGAGACGCTTCCGCTGCGATCGTTTCCGACGGTAGTAGCGAAGGTCGTGACGGGCGAGGAACAGGCGGCAGACGGTGATGGCCCACGCTCGAGAGTTCGCGCGGAGATGGACTCGGCCACCGGAGGATTGCGCCTGACAGGCACCATCGCGCCCAGCGATACGTTCCGTACCCGCTTTGCCTATCGTGACCAACCGCGCGCGTACCTGATGGCTCTTCAACAGGCGCTCGACGAGCGCGGCATCACGGTGCTCGACAGTGTGGTGACCCCGGCAGGGACGATCGACTCGCTTTTCTCCACGCAGTCGCCACCGCTGCGCGAGATCCTTCCGGTATTCGAGAAGCCGTCGCAGAACCAGATCGGCGAGATCCTCTTCAAGACGATCGCGCTGGAGGCCACTGGTAGCGGAACGGCCGACAGCGCCCGGCGCGTAGTCGCCAGGCACCTCACGTCATGGAAAGTGGACACGCTCGGCTTCGTCGTGCGCGACGGGAGCGGGCTTTCGCGACACGATTATCTCTCGCCCCGCGCGATCGTGCAGGTACTGGATGTAATGCGAAGGCACCAGCACTTTCAGCTTTTTTATGAATCCCTGCCGATAGCCGGAGTGGATGGCACGATCGGCAACAGGATGAAGGACACGCCGGCACAGGGGAATCTGCGCGCCAAGACTGGCACCCTCGATAAGGCACGCGCGCTGTCGGGCTACGTGACGACCGCCGACGGCCGCCTGCTGCTGTTCAGCACTCTAGCCAACAACTATACGACGCCGCTATCCGAGGTGACTCAAGTCCAGGACCTCATCGGGGCCCAGCTGGCGCGGCTGCGGCTGGACTTGCCCTGATGCTCTCGGTGCACGAGGCGAGCGAGCGCATGATGCTTGGTGTTGCGCCGCTCCCGCCGGAGCAGGTGCCGCTGCTCGATGCGTTAGGGCTGGTGCTCGCCGCGCCCGCGGTCGCGCCCCTCACCGTTCCGCCGTGGGACAATTCGGCTATGGACGGATACGCCGTGCGCTCCGCCGACGTTACTGGCGCGTCCGAAGTGCGGCCAGTGGTGCTGCGGGTGACCGAGACCGTCGCCGCCGGAAGCTTTCCCACCGGCGCAGTTGCGCCGGGCACGGCGATCCGGATCATGACCGGTGCGCCGATTCCCGCGGGCGCGGATACGGTGGTTCGGGTAGAGGACACCAACGGCGGCACCACCGACGTCCACGTTCGCAACGACCGGGACGCCTCCCGCAACGTGCGCGCGCGCGGCGAAGACTTTCACGAGGGGGACAGGCTGCTCGACGCCGGCACGGTGCTCGGGGCGGCGCAGATCGGCGTGCTGTCCTCGATAGGCGCAGCGACCGTCCAGGTTCACCGCCGGCCGCGCGTTGCCATTCTCGGATCCGGGGACGAGCTCGTCGATCTCGATGCCTTCCACGAAGTTCGTGCAGGAAAGAAGATCGCCAGCTCCAACAACTACACGCTGCACGCGATGATACGGGAGGCTGGTGGCGTGCCGGTGAACCTCGGCATCGCGCGCGATGATCCGGCCGACCTGCGCGCCCACCTGCTGCGAGCGTCGGGAAGCGATCTGCTTATCACCACGGCGGGCGTCTCGGTCGGCGAGTTCGACTACACGCGCGACGTGCTCGCCGCGCTAGGCGCCCAGATGGACTTCTGGAAGATTCGCATGCGTCCGGGAGCGCCTCTAGGCTTCGGCACACTGTCGGGTACGCCTTGGGTGGGGCTGCCCGGGAACCCAGTATCGACGATGGTTACGTTCGAACTGTTCGTGCGACCGATGATACTGCGTCTGCTTGGCCATTCGCGCTGTTTCCGACGGCCTATGCCGGTGGTGCTGGAGGAGCCGGTGCGCATCGGCGCGCGCCTGACGCATTTCCTGCGAGCGGTGGTCACACCGCGGGAGGACGGGTCGCTCGGCGCGCGGCTCACCGGGCCGCAGGGCTCCGGCATTCTGACGTCGATGATCAAGGCCAATGCTCTACTGGTGGTTCCGATGGACCGGCCGGATGTTGCGGCCGGGGAGACGCTGTCGGCGCTTCCGTTAGGCGAAGCCCCCGCGCGCGACATGGTCTTCGCGGTGTGAGAACCAGATCCCCGGCAAAGGAGGCAGCCGAGATCGAGCGGAGATTCGTCCTGATAGAGCACGAGGCGCCCCTCGGCGGCACGACGGTAAGGCTGCGCGGCCCCCGTAGTGCCGAGGAGCTGATCGACGAGCAGGACTTCGTTCGCGACGAACGGATGCCTTACTGGGCTGAGCTTTGGCCGTCGGCCCGCGTAATCGCGGCGAGTATTGCCACGGAGAGCGGATCGAACGAACAGCTGCTCGAGCTGGGATGTGGCTTGGGCCTGATTACGATCGCCGCCCTGAGGGCGGGCTATTCGGTGCTGGCGACGGACTACTATGCCGACGCTCTCCTGTTCACGAGAGTGAACACGTACCGCGCACTCGGCCAGGTGCCGCGCACGCGAATCGTGGATTGGCGCGACATCCCGGATGATCTGGACCGATTCCCGAGAGTAGTGGCCGCCGACGTGTTGTACGAGCGCGAGTACGCCTCGCTGGTCGCCGAGGTGTTGGCCCGGACGCTGGCGCCGGATGGCCGTGCAACCGTCGCCGACCCGGGACGGTCGGCGGCTCCCGAGTTCGTAAGGCGCTGCGCCGAACTGCACCTTCGAGTGGACACGCCGCCCCGGGTGCCGTACGTGGACGGCGCGATCCGCCAGCGAATTCAGTTGTACGAGATCCAGTGGCTGCCGGGACTCAGATGAGAGTTGCGAATTACGAGGACAGCTGAAAGAAGTGCGCTGGACCAGATTGCGCGTGACAACTTACATCCTGCGGTACTTGGGCCCACTGCCGCCCTCGCGCGGAGTCCAGCGTGGGCCTACGACATCGGTCGCCTTGCAGTCTATACAGTTGGGAGGATTGACGACGAGCCTGTCGCCATCGCGCTCGTAAACACCAGCTGGACAGACGTGCGTGTAGAAGTCCGCTACGTGAGGCGGCACGTTTTCCCCCACGATCAGGTGCGATGGGATGTCATCGCGAGTGGCGTTGCCTGACTTGAAGTTCGCGTCGAGCTTGCTGAAGGTGAGCTTGCCGTCAGGCCTGAACGGCTCGTGAGGGCGCATGACGCGCGGCGCGTCGGCATCCGAGTCACAGGCGATCCGGCTTCCGGGAAAGGCGCCCTTCGTAACCGTCATCAGCGCGGCCTTGATTCCGCCGACATAGAAGCCTGACTGAAATGCAAGCCGCATGTTGCGTCGTGCCCGCAGATCGCTGGTTATGTAGCTTTCGTTAACTGCCTTGTCATAGGGAGCGAGGGCCGCGGCCGACGTGTCGCCGCGCTTTAGCGCATCGAAGATGGCGCGCGCCGCGTACATCCCCGATTGCATGGCGTAGTGAATTCCCTTGAGCGAAGCCACTTCCACGAATCCGGCCGAGTCACCACAGAGCACCGCGCCGTCGCCGGTGCGGCGCTTGGGAATCGCATAGTAGCCACCCTCGGGGATGGTCTTTGCTCCCCATTCCACCATCTCGCCCCCCTCGAGGTACTTCCGAAACAGCGGGTGAAGCTTCATCCGCTGCAGCAGCTCGTGCACATCGAGTGTCGCATCTCGATAGTCGAGTCCGACCACGATTCCGAGCGCCACGAGATTCGGGTCGAGCGGGTACATGAAACTGCCCCCGAACGCATCGGTCGGCAGGGGCCATCCTAACGTGTGGATGATCGCATCCAGTGGCTGCCGCGTTTCCCAGATCTCCTTCACGCCGAGCGCGTAGATCTGAGGATTGTCGCTCGTCACCTGTTGCCAGCCGAGCCACGCCTGTGCCAGCGTGCCACGGGTTCCCTCCGAAAGCACCGTCACTTTCGCAGTGATGTCGGTGGGCGGCGTGAAGGCTCCGGTAGTCTCACCGGTGCGCGTGAGTCCGGTGGGAGTCGTTCTGACGCCGCGCACACGGTTTCCCTCCACCAGCAGCGCGTCGGCGGGGAATCCGGTAAAGACGTTGATCCCCAACTCTTCCGCGCGCTCCCCGAGCCAACGCACCACCTCGCATACAGATGCGATTACGTTGCCGTGATTGCGCATGGTGGGGGGCGTCGGCAAGCGGACCGACCGTCCTTCCGTGAGCAGGTAGACGCGTTCCTGATCCACCTCGCGCCGGAATGGAAACTCGTTGGCGGGAACGTCGGGAAAGAGTTCGCGCATCGCCCGCGGGTTGATCACGGCACCCGATAGGCAGTGTTCGCCGAGCGATTCCGACTTTTCCAGGACCGCTATCTCCAGATCACCAAGGTTGCCACCCGCCTCGGCATCGCGCCGTGCCAGCCTGGCCAGCTCGATGGCCCCGGCCAGTCCCGCCGGCCCGCCAC
Organism: Gemmatimonadaceae bacterium; assembly: GCA_041743285.1. Taxonomy (GTDB): domain Bacteria; phylum Gemmatimonadota; class Gemmatimonadetes; order Gemmatimonadales; family Gemmatimonadaceae; genus JALZIF01. The sequence goes on along the minus strand of JBGTNB010000471.1, from coordinate 4,350 downwards.
CGACGAATACGACATCCATTGGAACCGCTTCGTCGTCAGGCGGGTCTCGCCTGATGAGCCGGTCGATGGGGAGGGGTGGCTGGTGTCGCGCAGGAACGATCGGCAGGGTGCGATCCGAAGCACTCATTCGTCAGGCAGCCTTGTCTGAAACAATGGGAAACGGAAACGAGTGCCGGGTGACGACTTTTTCCGTTTCCCTTTTCCCCTTTCCCATTTCCCGCTTTTCCCTTTTCCCGGGCTCACGACCCCCCCCGCAGTCTGTAACGGGCCCCGAGCTCCACTGCCCAGTCGAATACCGTCGATTTGGCGGTTATGGAAGGCGGGGCACTCGTACCCGACCAGTTCGCCGCACTCGGCTCTGCCGGCATCGTAATGAACCCTGTAGCGGCTACCCGAAAGTTCCAACGGCCGGCCGCCGGACGGTCGTACCCGAGACCGAACAGCGCTCGCGGCTCCATGACCGTCTCATCGAAATCGGGGTAGGCCGGCTTGTTGGCGGCGAGAATACCCCCGCCCCCGAAGAAGAACACTGGAGCACGCGGAATGAATCGCCAGGCGAGCGCCGCATCCGCCCTGAAAATAAGCACCCGCTCGTGCATCTCGGTGACGACCGGATTCTCGGTTCTCTGTCTCGAGAACGGTGAGAGCGCGACGTTCGCCATCAATCCCACCCGCTGAGTGAGCGGAAGCTCACCTCGCGCGCCAAGGCTGAATGAGCCTCGGTAGCTCGCCGTTGTGTTACCCGCCGCCTGACGTGTTCCGAACGACGAGACTCCTACCCACGGAGACAGGGCGGGCGTGAACGCGGGATCGGATCGCCGTAGTTGCGCCTGAAGGGACGATGCCGCAACAGACAGCAGCAGGCAGAGAACGATTGGTCGCATGGGGCCGGAAGCTATGTCGGGAATCGGGAATGGGGAATCGGGAATGGGGAATCGGGGAGTCGGCAAAAAACGGGAAATGGGAAACGTAAGAGTGCTGGGAATCCAAATCCGCGTGACTTCGTACCCCGGCTAGTGCCGGTGACGAACTATTTCCGTTTCCCGTTTCCCGTTTCCCCTTTCCCGCTTTTCCCCTTCCCCCGCCACTGCTAGATGCAGAAAACGCGCAGCCGCACTCTCGTGCGACTGCGCGCTGTTCTGCAGACTGTCTAAAAACTAGCGCCCGATGTGCAGGCCGATCGTCAGCCCAATGTTGTGCGCGACGTTCTCTCCTGCGTTGTCATCGAAGTCCACGTCCTCGAAGTCGTTCCAAGAAAGCGACGTGATGTAGTCCTTGGCCATCAGCCGGAGCGCGATGCCGCGTGCAATGGCCACGTCGGCGCCAAGACCAACGTTGAACGCGATGTCGTTCGAGCTCGACTCCCCGAAGAGATCGTCAGTATCGAGCGTGTACTTGATCGCACCGACACCAACCTGCGCCAGCGGCGAGATGCGCGCGTTGTTCATCGGAATACGAAACTGCAACGACGCATCATAAAGGAAGATGCCAAGGTCGCCGGAGATCCGCTGCGACGAGTTGGTGGCATCGTTCTCCAGGGTGAACGCCGACTTGGCGTAGCCCAGGTTACCCAGCAACGCTACGCTGGGCGACAGATTAATGCCTGCCTGCGCGCCGAAAAGCGCGCTGTTCTCCACCGACTGTTCCGTCGGCCCCTGGAAGTCGAACAGATCGCCGAACATCATGTAGCCCGCGTACGGCCCGATGAAAAATGAGCCCGAACGCGCTTCGGAGATCTCCTGTGCGTTGGCATTGACCGCCAGCAGGCCGACCAATGCAGTGCCAATGACAAACCGTCTCATATAGCCTCCATTTCCGTTTGTTCTGGTGCCCGCGAGAATGCGGGCTATCCGTCAAGTAGGCAGGTATAAGGCAGCGACCGTGCCAAGGGCTGCGAAGGGCGTAGAAGCGCTATGTGAGCTACCGCACGCCCGGGTGTAGGCCTTCGTTATCTGCGGTCCAGACGCGAAAAAGGAGCTCGGTTGAGCTCCCTTCACATGTTTTCACAGCGGACTCAGCCGTTTTACCCCGTGCCGCGGACCTTGCGAATGGCCCCTGTCAGCACGGGAACTATCTCGAGCGCGTCGCCCACTATTCCGTAATCGGCGATCTTGAAGATAGGTGCATCCTTGTCCTTGTTGATGGCTACGATCGTGCGCGACGTACGCATGCCGGCCACGTGCTGAATGGCGCCGGAGATGCCTATCGCAAGGTACAGGTCCGGACTCACCAGGCGTCCGGTCTGGCCGATCTGATCGCTGTGCGGACGCCATCCCTCATCGGTAACGGCTCGGGTCGCTCCGACGGCGGCATCCCCGCCAAAGGCGGCCGCCAACTCCTCGAGAAGGGAGAAGTTGTCCGGAGCCTTGAGGCCGCGCCCGCCGCTGATCACCACAGGCGCATCGGCAAGATCGAGCGCGCCACGGGCTCCCTCGACCATCTCCGTCACGACCGCTCGCGAAGCGGATGGATCGGCCGCCGGTGCGAGCGGCTCTACTGTGCCCGGCTTGGCCACCGGCGCGGCGGTGAAGGCGTTCGGCCTCACCGACAGCACCACTGGCGACCCGCGTATCGACAGTGTCGCCATTAGCTTTCCGGTGTAGACGGGATGCCTAACGCGAATCGCATCGCCGTCCAGCTCGGCCGATACGATGTCCGCGCCTATCGGCGCGCCGAGCGCAGCGGCAACCCGCGGTGACAGATCGCGGCCCTGCGCAGAAGCGGCGAACAACACCGCGCGATACTGTCCCTCGCGCACCCGGGCGACCACCGTCGCCGACATCGATTCCGCGTCGTAGTGCGCCCACTTGTCGTGCTCGGCCACGAGTACGCGGTCAGCCCCGACCGCGCCTAACTCCGCGGCCAGCTCGCCTATCCCCGGTGCACCAGCCAGAATCGCGTGAACCTCCCCTCCCGCCGAATCGGCGAGCGCGCGCGCCGCGGTGACCGTCTCGAGCGCCACTTTGCGCAACGCCCCACCGCGCGACTCGGCGAATGCCAGCACGTTTGCCATCAGAGTACCTTCGCTTCGGTTTGCAACAACCTGACGAGCTCCGGCACGGCTTCCGGACCTTCACCTATGATCTTTCCCGCCGGTCGTTCGGCTGGAAGTGCCATTGCCTCGACCGTCACCCGCACATCGCCCAGCGCGGCCGGCTTGACCTCGAGTGGCTTCTTCTTGGCCGCCATGATTCCCTTGAGCGCCGGATACCGCGGCCGCGCAATCCCTTCATCGATCGTGAGCACCGCCGGCAACGGAAATTTCACCACCTCGGCCGCCCCCTCCAGCTCGCGGCGCGCCGTACCACGTCCGTCGCCAACATCCAGCTTGGAGCACGCCGTCACGCAGGGAAGGCCGAGAAGCTGCGCGACCATTGGCCCCACCGATCCGTTGGACGCGTCGAGCGACAGCTTGCCGAACAGGATGAGGTCATACCCGCCTCCTTTCAGCTCCGCAGACAGCGCTTGGGCAATGGAAAGCGCGTCGACCGGGACAGTGTCGGCCTTGAGCTGAATCCCGCGCGCCACGCCCATACTGAGCGCCTTGCGGAGCGTCTCCTGAACGTTGTCTGGCCCGAGCGAGATGCCGACAACCTCGCCGGTGCCTGCCTTCTCGGTCAGCTGCAGCGCGACCTCGACGGCGTACCCGTCAAAATCGCTCATGTCGAACTTGAGTCCCGCTTCGTCGACGGAGGTGCCGCTAGAGGCCACCTTGAAGCGCTGCTCCATGTCGGGCGCGCGCTTGATGCAGACAGCGATTTTCACTTACGAAACTCCGGAGAGAGATGAGAGTTGCGAGTTGCGAGGAAGTAATTCGATGCGCGCTCGGAGCTGGGATTCGCGAATGGACGCCCCTCGCAACTCGCAACTCTCATCTCGAGTTCCCAATCTCTTGCGCCAATTCCTCACTTGAACGCCCCAATCCCCGTTATCGCCTGTCCTAGTATCAGCGTGTGCACGTCGTGCGTACCCTCGTAAGTGTAAACGCTCTCCAGGTTCGCCATGTGCCGCATCGATGCGTACTCGGCGAGAATGCCATTGGCACCTAGCAGGCGGCGTGCCTCGCGAGCGATGTCGGTCGCCATGTTCACGTTGTTGCGCTTGGCGAGAGACACCTGTTGCGGCGTGAGCGTACCCGCATCCTTGAGCCGGCCAAGGTGCAGCGAGACGAGCTGTGCCTTTACGATTTCGGTGAGCATCTCGGCTAGCCGCGCCTGCTGGAGCTGGAAGGCGGCAATGACCTTGTCGAACATTACGCGGTTCCCCGCGTACCGCACCGCTTCCTCGAAGCAAGCCATCGCCGCGCCGATCGCGCCCCACGATATTCCGTAACGAGCCTGCGTAAGGCAC
>JBGTNB010000470.1:0-3509 GCA_041743285.1 Gemmatimonadaceae bacterium | reverse complement strand
CCTCCGGCGAGCAGCGCGGCCACCACATTGTCCACGATCTCCTGTTGGCCGATGATGCGGCGTCCGATCTGCTCCACGAGCGCGGTCCGCGAGTGGGACAACCGCTCCAGGAGCGCGAGATCGCGCTCTCCCGCCTGATCCTGATGTCGTGTCTGAGTCGCCACTTCCGTCGCCCGTTGAGTTCCGTGGGAAACTAGTGGCCGCGAGCGATGGGGACGAGAGCGGCGGTGTACACGATTCGTAAGCCGCTGCTACTGCGGCTTTTCAGTCGCGCGACGCGCGCGCCGTGTCACGGGTAGGTAAACTCGACGCGCTGCTCGAGGGGCACGTTGGAACTGGTGAGCCGCCCGACTGCGGTGAATCGACCGGAAGTACCGTCAGGTGACCACCGCTCCTCATAGGTGACCGTCTGGCCGACTGCGATCGTCCTAGTCTGCAGCGCTTGCGTGAACATTCGGTCGGCGCTCCATCGCCAGACCTCTCGCCCGGCGGAATCGAGGACGGCGAAATCATGGGTTTGCCCGCTGACGAAACGTACTTCGAGGGGTTGGGCGGAGGTGTTCGTAACGTGAAGTGCGAGTACGACCTCCGCGCCAACCGACACGTCGAGTGAACTGGCGAGCATGGCTCCGTTCTTTGGTGGCTCTATCGCGCTGGCCGCGGCGGAATCGGATGACGAATTGCGGGCCACGGGCCCGCAAGCGAGTGCGATTGCGCCGGCGCAGAGCAGCGAGATGGAAAGCCGGGAGGTGTTCAAAGTACCAGATCCGCCCGGTAGTTGGGCTGACTAAAGCACAAATTGGGCGGCACGACCGCCCTTAGCGTCCATTTCTGATTTCCCGTTTCCCATTTCCCGTTTCCCATTTCCCGCTCTCAGTGACGGTTTGACCACGGGTCAGAAGCTAGAGATCAATGGACGATCGGTCAAGCGAAACGTCACCGTAAGTCAAGCTTTGAAAGGAACTTGCGCTAATCCTGCGAGCGCCGCGGGGAGGCTTGGGCGGAGGATCGGCTTTGCTTGCGCTTTTTTTCACAAGCGCCTAGATTCCGCCTCGGAATGAGCGACGAGCGCAGGCGCGAACAGTCGCGGAGCCCGGTCGGCGAAGGCCGGCACAAGATGGATGTGTCCGGGGCCGCTTACGCTGGCATCGGGCTGCAGTTTGCCGCAGTGATTCTGATTTGCGTATTCGCCGGCCAGTGGCTCGACCGACGTTTCGAAGCGGAGTGGTTCACCATTGCCGGTGTCTTCACCGGCGCGGCGCTCGGAATATTGAGCATGTATAGGCGCCTCATGGCCGACCAGCGCCGAGAGGACGCGGCGAAGCGCGATCGGGAGGGGCAGGGGTAATGCGCGCGGTAACGGCGTTTGCGGTGACGGCCTTGACGTTGATAGGTGTAGCTGCGCTGATCGTCGGACGTTTTTTTACATCGCCTGACGACATCGAGGCGATATGGATCAGCGGGGTGGTCGCGTTCGGGGTGCAGCTGCTCACGTTCGCGCTGCTCAGGCTGGCTGGCCCGGCGAACGTGATCGCCGCCTGGGGAGTGGGAATGGCGGTGCGGCTGGTGACGTTGCTGGTGTACATGCTGTTGATCGTTTCCGCCTTTGGTATGTCGGAGAATGCACCGCTGTTTCTCGCGATTTTCCTGTTCGTGACCTCGGTGGTCGAACCCTTGTTGCTTTCGTTATGAAGCTGCTTGCAGCCTTCTGGTCGCTCATCCTTTGCGTCGCTCCCCTGGCGGCGCAGCAGGTTACAGTACCGGATCAGGACACCTCCGCGATCGCGGCGCCGTCAGCCAGCGCGGCGGAGCATGGCGACCAGACGGCGCATGAATCGGCGGCAGCGTCCGAAGACTTCATTACGCCGCACATTTCCAATTCGCACTATCTCGAGCTGCCCTACTGGAGGGCGCCCTTTCATTACAAGGTGTATCTGCCGCGCTGGGAGCCGATCCATCTCGGACCGCTGACGCTCGACCTGTCACCGACCAAGCACGTCGTCTTTCTGTTCCTCGCGGCATTTCTGAGTTGCGCGGTGTTGATCACCGCGGCGGTAGCGCACAAGAAGCACACGCATCGCGCCGGTGCGCCAAAGGGATTTGCCGCCGGCATCGAAGCGCTGGTGCTCTATCTGCGCAACGAGGTGGTGATCCCAAACGTCGGGCCGCATGGCGAGCGATATGTGCCGTTCGCACTGACGCTCTTCTTCTTCATTCTGTTCGCCAACCTCCTCGGCCTCATGCCGTGGGGGGCGACGGCCACCGGGAACATTTCAGTCACCGCGACCTTGGCGGTCATCACCTTCATCGTGGTGGAGATCGCTGGGATGCGGGCGTTAGGTCGGGGCTATGTGTGGACCGTGGTATACTGGTCGCACGACAATCCCTGGTACATGAACGCCCCGATGACGCTGATCATGACACCGGTCGAAATCATCGGAAAGTTCACCAAGCCTTTTGCGCTGGCAATTCGATTGTTCGCCAACATGACGGCCGGGCACATCATTCTGCTCGCGCTGATGGGTCTGTTCTTCACTTTCGTGGGAACGGGTGGAGCGGGGGCAGCGCTCGCCGTAGCGCCGTTGCTGATGTCGGTAGCAATCATGATGCTGGAGATTTTCGTGGCGTTCCTTCAGGCTTTCATTTTCGCGCTGCTGGCCAGCGTGTTCATTGGCCAGATCCGGACGGCGCATCACTGAGCTGCCGGGGGTCGAGGGTCGAGGGTCGAGGGTCGAGGGTCCCGTTGTAAAGTAGTTTCCCGATTCCCGGCGCGGAAAACATTCGTTGGACATCGAAGGAAGTTGCTCACCTACGATGATGTACCCGGCCGAGGTGCCGGGGATGCCCGTTGAGACCCGGGTCTCGCTGACGGGTGGCGCACACGCATTGGCGTGCAGCGCGTAGCAAACGCAGCATAACGTTGACACAGTGGAGCAAGACATGAGTGAATTCCTTCCCCTGCTGCAGGTGGCCACCGAGCCGTCGAACAGCACGGGCCTCGCGCTGATTGGCGCGGGCCTCGGCGCCGGATTGTCCGTAATCGGCGCGGGTATCGGCATCGGCCGCATTGGTGGACAGGCCGTTGAGGGCATGGCGCGGCAGCCTGAGGCTGCCGGCCGGATTCAGACCGCGGCGCTGATTCTCGCCGCGCTGATCGAAGGTGCGGCGCTGTTCGGCGTCGTCATCGCGTTCCAGATCCAGGGCAAGTTCTAGCACGGCGGCGAACGCGAGCGCCCGGGCGCTCCGTTCCTGCCTTTCTCACACAGTGATATTCATGCGTCGCGCCATATTCGCCTTATTCATAACGATGATGGCACCCTTCGCGGCGGTCTCGGCGCAGGATGCCGAGCACGCCGAGAGCACCAACTTGCTGTCGCTGCACGGCGGGCTGATGTTCTGGACGCTCGTCATTTTCGTCATACTCCTGTTCGTGCTGTCTAAGTTCGCCTTCAAGCCGATTACCGCCGCGGTCGTGGCGCGTGAGGCGGCGCTGCAGAAGGCAATCGACG
>JBGTNB010000469.1:0-1967 GCA_041743285.1 Gemmatimonadaceae bacterium | reverse complement strand
CACGACGATGAAGCCCACTTCCGCCTGCGAGCGATGGCCGGTGAACGGCGAGAAGGATTTGGGAACGTGTGAGCCGTGCGGGCCCGCGTAGATGTTCTCGATGACCGGATACTTCTTCGCCGGATCGAATCCGGCCGGGCGCACGATGATTCCCCAGATGTCGGATTTGCCGTCGCGTCCCTTCGCCACGAAGATCTCAGGGGCCTTCCAGCCCGCCTTCACCAGTTCCGTGATGTCGCCGCGCTCGATCTCGGTCACCAGGGATCCGTCGGCCACGCGCCGCAGCTCGGACACCGGTGCCAGATCGACGCGTGAGTAGGTATCGACGTAGAACTGCAGATCCGGCGAGATCTCGACCTGGTGATCGGCATCGGCCTGCGTCAGGGGCGTCAGCCCGGTGCCGTCGAAGTTGATGCGGTAATAGTGCAGCAAGTACGGGTCGCGGCCGGTCTGCAGGCCGCCGGCGCTGAAATAAATCTGCCGCTTCGATTCGTCGATGCGGGCGATGCCCCGGACCGGCCAGTCGCCGTTGGTGATCTGGTGGCGCACCGCGCCGGTCGCGCCATCGATCATGTAGAGATGGTTCCAGCCGCTCCGCTCCGACATCCAGATCACATCCTTGCCGTCGTCGAGGTCGTGGCGGAAGCGTTTACCGGAGCTGCGGGAATGATTCGCGGCGTTGTAATAGAAGAACGTCTTCGGCTCTTCCGAGATCACGGCGCGGGCCCTGCCGGTGGCGCCGTCCACTTCGATCACGCGAAACACCTGGTGGCCGCGCTGGTTGTACTCGAAGGTGACGGCGCGGCTGTCTTTGCGCCACACCAGACTGCTCAGGTCATAGGCGTTGGGGAACAACTCGTCCGAGACGGCGAGCTGCGTCTTGTTCGCCACGTCGACGATGGTCGGGCGCTCCACGTCGAGCACGTCACCCGGCTTGGTGTAGAGGAACGTCCCATGCTTCGGTTGCAGTTGGTCTTCGGGCGACGACTCCACGTAGTGAACCAGCCGGCGGTGGCCGGGTTTCACACGGTACGCGGCAATTTTCCTGGAGTCCGGCGACCACACGATTGACGCCGGGTCGTAGTAGTTACCTTCGGAGCCGTCCGTACTCAGTATCGTGACGGTCTTCGAGCCGATGGCGCGAATTGCGACGTTGAAATTGCGGATCAGCGCTTCGGACTTGCCGTCCGGTGATTTCTTTGGCGTATCGTCCACGTCCGCTTTTTCATCACGAACCGGCCCCCCCAGTCCGCGCCTGGTGGCGAATCCAGGCGCCGGCGCGGTTTGCTTGCAGGCAAAGGTCGCGAGCTCGCACTGCCAGCGGGCGCGCTCGACGCTGAACTCGATGCGCTTTTCCGCGTCGGCGAAAGTGACTTCGGAAAATGGCAGGCGCACAGCCGTATAAGACGCGCCAGTGGCTGTACTGAGCGCGGCCGCGAGCCGCTCATGGTCGAATGCCGGACGACGTTGCTGGGTCGCCGCGTCCATCATCACGAACTGATGGCCGCCCTTCACCGACTTTCGGTAATGGAAGCGAGAACTATCAGGAATCCACGTCGCGGCCTCCGGGACGTTCACGGTCAGGAACTGATACTTGTCGCTCAAGTTCATGGCGCGTTCATAGTCAGCGCGCTCGACCTGGGCGAATGCGGATGAGGCGCACAGCAGCACGCCGGCCACAGAGATCCAGGTTTGAGTAATTTTCATCTTGGGGCGGTCCTTCCATCCGCGCGGTGTCGGCGAATGTGCGCATCCTAGTTGCGCGTTTGTCGCAACGCAAATCAGCAACGCTGATGACGTGATAAGCGCGCCCATCATCGCCGTAAGAATGCAATCCCATGGCACCCTGGAGTCGGCTCGAGTGCTCCCAATCGCGCAAGTGATGAGGCCGCCTATGCGGTAATTGAAAGTTTCAACTGGACGAAGCCGCTGCACGAGCGTATCAACACACTGTGCAAAGGAGATTT
>JBGTNB010000468.1:0-5772 GCA_041743285.1 Gemmatimonadaceae bacterium | reverse complement strand
GGTTTTCCACGCGAGCGTGACGTCCTGCTGTACCGCATGGACTTTCTCCTTCGCGGCGAGTTTGATGTTGGAGAGGACGGACATGTGGGGGGTCGTGGGTCGGGGGTCGTGGGTCGGGGGACGAGGGTCGGGGTCGAGGTTCGGCGGTCGAGGGTCGAGGGTCGAGGGTCGAGGGACTTGGGGTTAGGGACAAAGACTATGCATTAACGACAAGGAAACTGGGGCGTTGAGTACCACGAAGCCAGTGCACGCACGACAAAACGTTTCGCGCATTCCCTGACCTCTGGCCCCTAGCCCCTAGCCCCTAACCCCGGGCGGTCCCCCCGACCCTCGACCCCCGACCCCCGACCCCCGCTGTTCAACTCCTATGCCGCACCCTGCGTTTGCTCCCGCTGGCGGGGAACCCTAACTTTCCCGGCCTCATGACGCCACTCCTCGATCGCGACCGCCTCACCGCCCTTCTGGAGGCCGCACGAGGGCTCCGCGTGGCAATTGTCGGCGATGCCATGCTGGATGTCTACCTTCATGGCGACGTGGACCGGATATCGCCCGAGGCGCCGGTTCCGGTTGTCAGGGTGCGCGAGCGGCGCATGGCGCTGGGTGGTGCGGCAAACGTGGCCCAGAATGTCGCGGCGTTGGGCGGGCGGGCCGCGCTGGTCGCCACCGTGGGTCGGGACCCGGCCGGCGAGCAGATCAATGCAATGCTGAGAGCCCTCGGCGCCGATCCGAGCACGCTGGTGACCATCGCCAGGCCGACCACGACGAAGACCCGGGTGCTCGCCCCCGTCCAGCAGGTGGTGCGGTTCGATGAGGAAGATGATCGGAATCTATCGGACGAAGAGTGCGCCGCGGTCGTCCAATCGCTCGAGCGCGCCATCGCGGCTTCGGACGCGCTGGTGCTGGAGGACTATAACAAGGGGCTGCTCGTTCCGTCGATCATCGAGCGCGCCGTGGAGCTGGCGCGCGCCCGCGGAATCCCGATCGTGGTCGATCCCAAGTTTCACAACTTTTTCTCCTACGCGGGCGCCACGATCTTCAAGCCCAACCGCCGGGAGCTCGAAGCCGCACTCGGCGCCTCGGTAAATCTCGACGCTTCAGCTACGCTCCCCGGCGTGCTCGAGCGCCTGCGCGTAGAACACCTGCTGCTCACGCTTGGCGAGCGCGGCATGGTCCTGGTCCCGCGCCACGGCGAAATGCTGCGCATCCCGACGACCGCTCGTGAGGTATTCGATGTGGTAGGCGCGGGCGATACTGTCACCGCCTATCTAGCGACGATGCTGGCGGCCGGCGCGTCGGTCACCGAGGCTGCCGTCGTAGCCAACTACGCCGCCGGCGTGGAAGTAGGCAAAGTCGGCGCTGCGACCGTAACCGCCGACGAAGTGCTGGCGGGGTGGGACGCTTCTGTCTAGCTGGTCTTTTGATAGGCACGTAGCATCTTCGTTCGCCGGCTGCATTCTTTCGGAAGTCCGAGGCCACCATTTTTTACCACAGAGGACACAGAGGACACAGAGGACACAGAGGTTAACAGGAGAACTGGCCGCAATCTCGATCGCGGTACATCAAAGTTCCTTTTGTTTTTTTCTGTCGTTCTTCTGACCTTCTATCTAGTGTACTTGAGCATCCAGTGAATAGATGCAACTGCTCCTAACGGCTATGAAAAATGTCATTTGCCGGGGCAGTCCTCTGTGTCCTCTGCGTCCTCTGTGGTTCAAATGAACAAACTCCAGCCTCCATCGGGCCCACGTTCGCGCCGCATTCCCTCGACCCTCGACCCCCGAAAAACTCAATCGGTAAACGCCGGCTCCGCCTCCAGCCCCGCTTCCTTTCGATCGCGCTCCAGCATCGCCTCACGCTCCGGCGACACCGCGCGGCGCTTCATCCAGTTGCCGAAGTCATCGAAGTACGTGTAGGCGACAGGCACCACCACCAGCGTCAGCATCGTCGACGTGATCAAGCCGCCGATTACCGCGCGGGCCATGGGAGCGCGGAAGCCGCCGCCTTCGCCTAGCGCAAGAGCGATCGGCAACATGCCGAAGATCATAGCCAGCGTCGTCATGATGATCGGGCGGAGCCGCACCGCGCCCGCCTCGACCAGAGCCACGTGCCGCTCCTTGCCGCGCGAGCGACGCTCGTTTGCGTTGTCCACGAGAAGAATCGCGTTCTTCGTCACCAGCCCGAACAGCATGATCACGCCGATCATGCTCATGATGTTGAGCGTGTTGTTCGTCAGCAGCAGCGCGAGGAGCACCCCGACCAGCGACAGTGGAAGCGACAGCATGATCGCGAACGGCTGCGTCACCGACTCGAACTGCGAGGCAAGAATGAGGAAGATCAGAATCACCGCGAGCAGTATCGCCTCGATCACGTAGCCGACCGTTTCCTCGAGCTGCTCCGTTTCGCCGCCGAGCAGAATGTCGTAGCCGGTGGGCACATCGATCTCGGCGACCGCCGCGCGGATGTCCGCCGACGCCTCGGAGATGGAGAGGTCCGGCGTGGTGCTGCCGGAGATCGTTACGATGCGCTGCAGCGACTTGCGGTCGATCTGCGCCGGGGCGCTGCCGTACTCGATCTGCGCCACGTCGCCGAGCAGAACGGTGGTTGCGCCACCGCCCGAGCGGCGCGATGTCGCGATAGGCAGAGTGGCAAGATCCTCCGCCGAGCGGCGCTGTTCCGGCGATACCTGCACAACCACATCGCGTTCCTCGCCCGTCGGGTCCTCCCAACGCGTCGCGACCTCACCGGCGAGAAACGGCCGCGCCGACGCCGCCACCTGACTAATGTCGAGTCCCACTTCGTTGGCCAGCTCGCGGTTCACGTTGATGCGGTACTCGGGCCGGAGCTCGCCGAGCGATGAGCGGACGTCCACGACCCCCGGAATCGCTCCCATCCGCTCCCGCACCTGATCGGCGAGCTGCTGCAACACGAGGACGTCCGCACCACGAATCTCCACCGCCAGCGGCGCCTGCGCCCCGCCCATCCCTCCGGCGTCGAGCACCGCCGTCTGAGCGCCGAACAGACTGCCGATCCGGGCGCGCGACTCCGTCATCAGGTCATCCTGGGAGAGGCTTCGCTCACCTGGCGGCACGAGCTTCACGTACATCTCGCCGTTGGTGACCGTGCCCGTGGCACCCGCTCCGATCGTCGTGTACGTGTAGGCCACCCCCTCCAGCGCGCCGATCTCCCTGACCACCTGCTCGGCCTTGCCACGTGTGTATTCCAGACTAGAGCCCTCCGGGGTCTCGAATTGCACTGCAAACTCGGAGTCGTCGGTCTCGGGCATGAACCCGCCGCCGATGAACGGAAGGAGCAGAAAGGCTCCAATGAAGCTCGCCGCCGCCAACGCCAGCGTCGTCTTGCGGTGGCCGAGCGCCCATTCGATAACGCCGCGGTATCGGCCTGCCTGACGATCGAACCAGCGGTTGAACCGGCCGATGGTTCGCGTGAGCAGGTTTCCGTGCTCGCCGCCGGTGTGCGGGTCCACCCCCCACCACGCCGACAGCATCGGCGTCAGCGTGAATGAGACGAACAAGGACACGAGTACCGCCCACGCTACCGTCAGCCCGAATTGGAAGAAGAACCGGCCGATTATGCCGCCCATGAACGCCACCGGCACGAACACCGCGACGATCGACAGCGTCGTCGCCACGACCGCGAGAAAGATCTCGCGCGTTCCCACGCCGGCCGCCGTGAAGTGGTCCTTCCCCATCTGCCTGTGCCTGACGATGTTCTCGATCACGACGATCGCATCGTCGATCAGAATGCCGATCGACAGCGACAGCGCCATCAGCGAGAGCACGTTGAGCGTGAAGCCCAGCGCGTCCATCAGAATGAACGAGCTGATCACCGACACCGGCAGCGCCAGCGCCGTGATTACCGTCGCCTTCCAGTCGTTGAGGAACAGCATGACGATGATCACGGTGAGGATCGCGCCGATCACCAGCTCGTGAATCACGTCATCCACCGACTGCTTGATCATCACCGAATTGTCGCGGACGACGGTCAGCGACGTGCCTTGCGGGAGCTCGGCCTCGATCGCGGCGAGAGCCACCTTCACGCCGTCGGCGACATCGACGGTATTGGCGCCCGACACCTTGAGCACGTCGAGCGATACCGCACGCTCGCCGTCGACCAGAGCCACCGACCTCTCCTCTTCCGAGCCTTCCTCCACGCGAGCTACGTCGCCGAGCCGGATCGGATTCCCTTCCCTGTTGGAGACGATGATCTGCGCGAACGCGAGCGGGTCATCGATGCGCCCGGTGACGCGCACGAGCTGCTCGGTGCCACCGCGCTCGATGCGGCCGGCCGGCGCCTCGAAGTTCTGTGCTCGCAATGCGCCCACTACCTCGGGCACCGACACTCCCACGGCGCGCATGCGCTCGGGAAGAAGAAAGACGCGGATCTCGCGCTCGAGTCCACCGGCAAGGCGCACCTCTCCCACCCCGCGCACCGATTCCAGGCGGCGGCGTACCGTCTCGTCGGCGAGCGACGTGAGGGCAACCAGCGGCTGCACCTCGGATGACAGGGCCAGCGAGAGGATCGGCTCGGAAGATGGATCGAATTTCTGGACGATAGGCTGCTCGATGTCCTGAGGGAGCAGCCGGCGGATCCCTTCGATCTTGGCGCGCACGTCCTGCGAGGCAATATCCACATTGCGAGACAGATCGAACTCCACGATTACCTGCGACACTCCCTCGAGCGATATGGAGGTGATCCGGTCCACGCCTTCAACGGGATTGAACGCCTCCTCGAGTCGCCGCGTCACTTCGCGCTCCATCGTCTCGGGGCTCGCGCCTGGGTAGATCGTCTGCACGGTGACTACGGGGATGTCCACTTCGGGGAACTGATCGATACTGAGACGACGGAAACTGAAGATGCCTAGCACGATCAGCCCGATCATCACCATGCTGGTGAAAACGGGCCGGCGAATGGCGATTCCGCTCAGTCCGCCTCCGGAGCTCATTCCCGGCATGTCAGCTTTCCTCCGGGGGTCGGGGGTCGGGGGTCGAAGATCGGGGGTCGGGGGTCGGGGGTCGAGGGTCGGGGCGAAGTGTCGCCGCGGAGTCGGAGCTTGGGATCGCCGTGGGCGAACGGCCGCCGGTGACCGTTACCTCCGTCCCTTCGGTAATCTGCGCGTTCGGTACGGCGAGCACCGTCTCGCCAGGCTGCACGCCGGAGACGATCTCGACAAGGCCGCGCGCTTCATCGCGGCTACCTAACGTTACGTTGCGCCGCTGCACCTTTCCGTCGACGATCGCCAGCACCCAGTTGTCCGCTTGCAGCGTGCGCACAGCAGACAGCGGCAGCACCGTCGCCTCGCGAGCCGCGCCCAGCACGCGTCCGCGGGCGAACTGGCCGGCGATTATCGAGCCGCCGGGATTGGGCAGCTGTACGTACACTCCAACCTGCCGCGTGTTGGGGTCGGCGCGTGGATCCATTCGGGCAACCGTTCCCCGGAACTGCCGGTCCGGATAGGCGTCCAGCGAGAATTCGACCGGCTGCCCCACTCGTACCTGCGCCGATGCTTGCACGGGGATCTGCCCGGAGAGCTCCAGGCGATCGGTGTTCACCACGGTCAGTACCGGATTCCCTACCGAGATGGCCTCCCCCTCTTCGATCGCGAGGTCGCTTACGGCACCGTTGATTGGGGACGTTAGGACGGCTCGCGAAGCATCTTCGCTCGCGGAGGCCGACTGCGCACGCGCGGCGGCGAGTTGCGCCTGTGCCGCCTCGGAGGCCGACCTGGCCGCCTCGTAATCGAGGCGCGACATGGCG
>JBGTNB010000467.1:0-6124 GCA_041743285.1 Gemmatimonadaceae bacterium | reverse complement strand
TGGAGCTGGTCGGACTTGCGCGCCATGGTTCGAGTATGGCGCGCGATCCGTTGAATGTCAATACGTCTGTAATTACATACCCATTCGGCGCGCCTGCGGCAGACATCGTAATCGCCGGCCCCGTCTCGTCTTTCGCCTATTACCGGCGCATCTTCCACCGTCGCCCCGCCACGCTTCATGGCGAGCCGCATCCCCCGCATCGCCCGTCCCGCGTCGCTCACCTCGCGCCATTACATGCTGTCAAAGACCGCCACGCGCACCCTCCACCGCTTCGGTGTTCGCGTCAATCGCTACAAGCTGACGCGTAAGGCCGATATCCGGGGCGCGCTGCTCAACGATGGGCGGGTGGCGGCGGCGGTACGCGAGCACGCCCGCGAGCACGAGCTCCCGGCGGTGGAGGTGTGGCGGCGGGTGAATCAGTACGTAGACGAGATGGTCCCGTACTTCAACATCCTCGCCTACTACCGGCTCGGCTATCCGTTCAGCCGGGTGGTGCTCAACATGCTGTACAAGGTCTCGGTCGACTACGCCGACCTTCCGGCGCTCCGCGCGCTGCCTAACGACTCGGCGGTCATCTATCTGGCCAACCACCGGTCGAACGCGGATTACGTGCTGCTCGCCTACGCGCTGGCCGGCGATGTGTCCATCTCCTACGCCGTGGGTGAGTGGGCTCGCGCCTTTCCGCTCGAGTACGTGTTCAAGACCTTCGGCTCCTACTTCATCCGGCGCCGGTTCCGGGAGCCGCTGTACCACACGGTGCTCGAGCGGTACGTGCAGCTCATCACCGGGAACGGTGTCACGCAGGGGATCTTTCCGGAGGGCGGACTCACCCGCGACGGCACCCTGCGGTCAGCCAAGATCGGGCTGCTCGACTACATGCTCGGCGCCGCCCGCGACGACACGGCGCTCGCCCAGCGCCTGACGATCATTCCGGTCGCCCTGAACTACGACCGGGTGCTCGAGGACCGCACCCTGCTCCGGGAGCTTGCCCGGCAACAGGGCGAACCGACCACCTCGCGACTGACCCAGCTCTCGGAGGTCGGCCGCTACGTCGGCTGGAACTTCGGGCGCCTGACGACGGGACGCTGGAAGCGCTACGGCCGCGCCGCGGTCACTTTCGGCGCACCGATCCGGGTTGCGCCCTGGCTCGACGAGCTACGGCGAAACGGAATCGATTTCTGGTCACTGCCCCGCACCGAGCGGCTGCCGCACGTGCAAGCGCTGGCTGATGATGTGATGGCGCGCATCGGCGCTCTCGTGCCGGTAACTCCGGTGCCGTTGGCATGCGCGGCGATCCAGAGCTTTGATGGTGATTTCATCCCTCGTCCGGCGTTGCTCGAGCGCATGTCTGCCATGCGCGATGCGCTCACCGAGCTCAATGCGAAGGGACTACGCGCCGACCGCTCGATCGAGGAGACGTTCGACCGCGCCTGGCGCATGCTCGCAATGCGGCGGATCCTTGTGGCCGAGGGTTCGGGATTCGCAGTGATGCCTCGCCAGCGTCCACTGGTGAGCTACTACGCCAATAGCATCGTGCATTTGCTGGGGCCGTTTGCCGAAGGAGTGCGGGAACGGGAGGCGTTTGAAATAGATAGGGCTGGAGTTAGGAAATAGGAATTAGGAAATGGGAATCAGGGGCGGTGGGCGCAGCGCTGCGCGCCGCGCATTCATAGAAACGCCGGGGCGCGAAGCGCCCCGGCGAAGTCCTTCCCTAATTCCTAATTCCTAATTCCTATTTCCTATTTCCTATTTCCTGCTTCTCTCACCGTCCCAAGCCCGAATCCCCCAACAGCGACTGATACGGCTACCTCTTGGTACACACGAACGATCTCGTCCTTGACGACTGCCTCCAGCGTTGCCTGGGTTGCTCAGCGCGGCGAACGTTCACGGATACCCCCGCCTAGCAGTGCGCGGAATCTCGGGCTCTCGCGGAGCGGATCCCAAGCGGGGTCGAGCTCCAGAAACGTCACCGATCTACCGCCCGGCAGAGAGACCAATCGCTCGAGCGTCTCGAGTGCGGCGTCGTTCTCGCCGACCATGACGTATACCCGCGCGAGGTCTTCCAGGCGGAACAGTGCACGCCATGCATCCCTCGCAATCGGCAGCAGCTCGACCGCGTGTCGCGCCGCCTCGATCGCCTCCGCCTTTCGGGCCTGCCCCGCCAGAGCTCTAGCGAGTGCGCTGTGATAGTTCGCCTCGTCTGGTTCGTTATGCACGCGCCGCTCGGCGCTGGCCCTCGCGGAATCCCAGTGCACTCTAGCGATGCTCGGCTCGTCCATCAGCTCGTGGATCCGGGCACGCATCTCGGCCACCGGGACGAAGAAGAACTGGCTTTCCACGGCCTCGACCTTCAACGCCTCGATGCGATCACGCGCCGATGTAAGCCTCTCATCGAACAGGTCGACCAGTGCTGCGTGGTAGACATTGAGAGGTTCAGCAGCCGCCGAAGGCGACGCTTCGAGTGCGGTTCGCGCTCTGGCCGTGTTCGCCTCGGCGCTCAGGTACAGCCGCGCCTGATTCCAGTAGGCATTCGCGAAGTCCGGCCTCAACTCGACCGTCCGATCCAGGTAGTGGGCCGCCTGCTCGTGGTCTCCGGTCAGCGCTAGGGTCTGCGCCAGAATGAACGCCACTATCGCCGAGCGGGGGTCCCGGACGAAAGCACTCCCGAAATGAGCGACGGCGTCATCGAATGCGCCCTGCCGGCGCCTGACGTTCCCCAGCGCCTCGAACAGCTCAGCGTTGTTAGGCTGGAGCGCCTCGACTCTGCGAAGCTCGGCCAGCGCGCTGTCGTAGTCGCTCTGACCCCAGTAGTGGTAGTAGCCGAGCGCCAGTCGCACCTCCGGGTGTTCAGGATCGAGCGCGATCGCCCGATCGACAGCGCGGCGCGCCTCGCCCAACCGCCTTGTGCTGCGGTCGTAGAAGAACCAGTACATGCGCGCATGGGCTACGCCGAGCCTGGCATGGGAGAGTGCAAAGCCAGGGTCGGCCACGATGGCGCGCTCATACATGTCTTCGGCGAGACGCGTGTCGCTTTCGTTGAAGCTGCGTCGGTAGTACTGGTTGCCTCGGATATAGTAGTCGTAAGCGAGCAGATCGGCGGTGGGCGCGGCCGCCAGAGCACTGCGTTCGCGATCGCGTAGCGTGACGTCCAGCGCGGCAGCAACGTGCTCGGCGATGTCCGCCTGAACACGAAAGATCTCGCCAGAAAGCAGCCTCGCGGTATAGCGCTCGGTCCAGAGCTGTGCATCGTCGGCCACGCGAACGAGTCGTGGGATGACGCGTACCTCCTGTGAGTTAGGCAGGCGATCGGTTCTAATGGTGCCCTCGAGGACGTAGTCGACCCCGAGTTCCTCGCCGATCCTGAGCAGCGTCGCGTTCGAACCCTTGTACTGCATGGCGCTGGTGCGTGAGATCACCACCAATCCGCCGATCTGTGCGAGTCGTCCCGTGATCTCGTCCGTCATCCCGTCGGCAAAGTACTCGTCGTCGGCCAAGCCCAGATTCTCGAACGGCAGCACCGCCAATCGCGGCGGATCCTGGTTGCTCGCGGTATGATCGGAGGCCATCACGAGCACCGTTCCGAGCGCCGTCATCACAGCGATTACGCCGAGGGCGACGAGGGCAAGCCGAGCACCGAATGCTCGGTGCCGGTGTCGGGCCCATGGAGCATCATTGGCAACGCCGACAGGCGTGAGTGCATCGACCGGTCGGCTAAGACTCGCATGGGCAGTGAACGGCGGATCTTGCCGTCGGATGTCGTCTGCGAGCGCCCGCGTCTCAGGCGATGGCTCCAGCTCGTATTCCTCCGCAAGACGCTCGACGAACGACTCGTAAGCGCGCACGGCCGCCGACCGGTCGCCGATCCTTCGCAGGAACGACATGAGCCGGCGCACAACCGCTTCGTCGGTCGGGAGGAAGTCCGCCGCCCGCCTGGCCCAACGCTCAGCCTTGACATCGTCACCGGCCGCGGCGTATTCGTCAGCCAGCGCCCAGGCGCCATCCGATGCGCGCTGTCGCAGCCGTGCGCGCTCGGCGTCCAGCCACCCCTCGAACTCCGGCGCGCCCGTCGCGTGGAAGCCATCCAGCAGATCACCGCGATACAGCGCGAGCGCCGCGGCCGGACGTCCCCCATCGAGTGCAGCCTCGAATTCCGTCACGTCGCACCAGAACGCCGCTGGGTCGAGTCCGGCGCAGTCGCCGCAGGCGATGATCGCGTGCTCGCCCAGTGCTTTGCGAAGGACGTACAAAGTTTGGTTCAGGGCAGCGCGGGCGTGCGCGGTGTCGGACTCCGGCCAGAACAGCGCCACCAGCTTGTCGCGACGCTGCAGCCCTCGTGGGGTGGCCCCGGCGAGATAGGCGAGGAGGGCCAAGCGCCTGGAGCGCCGAAGCAGGGCCTCGGCGCCCGGGTTGGTTGACGCGCTGACGTGCAACGGTCCGAGCAGGCGAATCTCGATCACGGTTGCCATCCCAGAGAATCGGACCGAAAGGCCGGTCAACGGTGACCCGCACGTGAGGGTGCTGTGAGCGGCCAGATGTTCATTGCTGAAACTACCGGTGCCGCTCGCGGCCGCAAGCGGCGCAGCCACGACAGGCGGGCATAACTCTCTGGAGGTCATATGCGTACGAATCGCAACAGCCGGCTAGTCTCATACACTATCCTCGCACTCGTGCTCGGCGCCTGCGGACCTGACGTGACGGGCGTGGCCGGCGATCCACCGTGGGCTCCGGCCGTGCTGGACGTCGTCGATGACGCCGACCTCCTGGCGCACTCTGAATGGTCCGAGCCCGTCAATCTGGGGCCGCCCATCAATACTGCTGATCGGGAGATCATGCCGGCTCTGTCCACTAACGGGCGTAGTCTCTACTTCGTCTCGGACCGGCACGGTGGGCTCGGCAGCAATGATATCTGGGTATCTCACCGGACCTCTGACGGTCAGTGGGGAGCGCCGGTGAACCTGGGACCGTCCATCAATTCTGCCTCGGATGAGAACAACCCCACGCTTTCACTTGACGGCCATCTTCTTTTCTTCGACAGCAACCGACTCGGCGGGCATGGACGACTGGATATCTACGTCGCACGCCGCAATAACCCTAACGACGAACTCGGCTGGGGTGCCCCGGTGAACCTGGGACCGCTCGTGAACACGGACCTGGCCGACCGTGGTCCGGATCATGTCGCAGTGTCACCCGGCGCACCGGCGATGCTGTACTTCTCCCGTGGGCTTGGGCTGCAGTTTTCTGATCTATACGCCGTACCCATAACCAGGGATGGCGAGGCGGCCGGCCCGGCCGAGCCTCTTGTGCAACTCAATGCCATCGGAGCGGTTACAGACGCACCATCACTGAGCAATAACGCGAAGCAGATCTTCTTCTGGTCGAACCGAAACGGAGGAGGCGACATCTGGATGTCCACGCGCAGCAGCCCCATACATGCCTGGTTCAGCCCGGAGAATCTGGGTCCGCCCGTGAATACGGCCTTTGCAGAGGAACGTCCGGAGTTGTCGCACGACGGCCGGCTCCTGCTCTTCGACTCCACTCGCCCGGGTGTCGGCGGCCAAGACATCTGGCTGTCGATTAGGACGCTCCAGGGACACTGAGCCTTCGGGTCTGTGTTAGGCGCGTGGTGGCCCCGCCTGCTCCCGCGCATTTATAAGAAACGCCGGGGCGCAGAGCGCCCCGGCGAAGTCCTTCCCTAATTCCTAATTCCTAATTCCTATTTCCTATTTCCTGCTTCTCTCACCGTACCAGCCCGGAATCACCCAACAACCCCTCAATCCCCCCCGCCAACATCGGCGCGAACGGGCTCTCGGGCTCGGCAGGCACCGGCAATTCCTCCATCACCTGAGGCTCCTCGGCTCCCTCGATCTCCACCGACTGATACCGGTACAATCCGGTACCGGCAGGGATCAGGTGGCCGATGATGATGTTCTCCTTCAATCCCAGAAGGTCGTCGCGCGATCCGCGGATTGCCGCGTCGGTCAACACGCGCGTGGTCTCCTGGAACGACGCCGCCGAAATGAACGACTGCGTAGTCAGGCTGGCCTTCGTTATGCCCAGCAGCAACGGCTCCGACGAAGCCGGCCGGTCGCCCTTTCGCTGAACCTTGTCGTTGGCGTCGCGGAAC
>JBGTNB010000466.1:0-13561 GCA_041743285.1 Gemmatimonadaceae bacterium | reverse complement strand
GCTGATCGAGCGGTGCGCTCCGGCGGAGACGGCGACGGCGTGGCGGCAGAAATACATCACGATTGCGGCGCGCGGGCACGTGCAGATGGTGGCTGCGGCGGAGGCGGGGGGGCAGCTGCACCGTCAGGGCGTACATCCCATAACGCTCAAGGGTTTTCCTTTGGCGGCGGCGTTGTACGGCGACGCCACGGCGCGGGCGTGCGACGATATCGATTGGTACGTGGAGCGCGGGGACCGTGAGGTCACGCACAGAGTACTCGTGGAAGGGGGCTGGAAAACCAGTGAAGGCGGACTGCCCTGGGACGAGACCTTCCATCGCAGTGGCTCACACGGCTCGTTGTACATCGAGGTACATTCGTCACTAATGCACCCGCGGTTCGCCTATCTACCGGTGGCGCCCCCGGAACACGAACTAATGTTGGTGGAAGGGGTGGCCGTGCGCCGTCATGTCGGTGCGGCGCTTCCTTCCTATCTCGCGGCGCATTTGGCTCAGCACCAGTCTCCACCGCTGCTCTGGGACATTGATTTCACCACGCTGTGGAGCGGATTGAACGATGGCGAGCGGCGGGCCGCCCGGCACGCGGCCGACCAGGCGGGACTCGGGCGATATCTGGCCTGGGCGGAGCGACGGACAGATCGCGTTATGCGTCTTGCCGACGGCGACACGGCCGAAGCGGCGCAGCTGGGGTTCACTAAGGACGGTCGCCGGGATGTTCATCCTTTCTGGCGGCACGTCTGGCTGGCACCGACGCCAGCGGACGCGGTGCGGGCAGCCGACGGTTGGATAAGGCCGCCATGGGTAAGGGCCAAATACGGGCCAGGGTTCCGTGGTGCCTTGCGTCGAGTAGCCAAACATTGGCGTGCCGCATTCGCCAACGACGAGCGTGTGGGCGACAGGGCGCCTGGCGACGGACTGCCGGTGACGACCGACATTGCGCGAATGGATGGCGCGCGTCTGCTGGAGCTGGCACGCGGCGTTGTGGGACAGGGCGGGGAGATGTGGATCGTCGTGACGGGGAACAGCATGCAGCCGGCAATTGCGGCGGGAGACAGGGTGCGTGTGGGTCCGCCCGGCCGGTCGGAGATCGGCGAGGTAGTGTTGGCGGACGCGCGCGGTTCGGCGGTACTTCACCGCGTGGTTCAGCTACGCGACGATAGTGTGGTTCTCCGAGGCGACGCCTGCGAAGGCAATGATCAGCCGCTGCGTTCTTCGGACATAGTTGCTCGCGTTACGGCAGTATCGCGAGGCGCCACGTTACGGCATGGAGCTCTTCAGGGAAATGGCCGTCACGCGGCAAATGGCGGCTCGTAGCTCGTGAGCGTCGCTCCTGAGCATGTGGCGCCCTTCGTCACGCTTGCAATCGGCGGCGTGCGGATACGCTTCGAGGCCGCGGAGGCTGATCTGAGGATTCGGGTCAATTTTCCGCGAACCCTGTTTGTGGATACCGCAGACAGTGATGCCGACTGCGTCGTGCGCGTCCGACTGGGAGAACCGAAGCTGGAGTCGCCTCCGACTTTCGTATCGGGAGGCCCTTGGGAGCTCTACGAGGGCGAAAGCGGAGGCGACCGCTTGGCGATCTTTACAGGGCTTGCGAGCGGAGAGCGGGAGCCGGTAATGAGCGTCGATCTGACCCCGGCACTCGACCGTGCCGATCTGACCGTGAACCCTCGTTATGCGCCGGAGCGAACTTTTGTCGTCGGTTACCCGTTGGACGAGTATCTAACGGCGCGTCTGCTTGCGCGGCGTGGGTCGGTGATCGTGCATGCATCAACCGTGTCGGCGGAAGGCCGAGATGGAATCGGCGCGTACGTTTTCGCAGGCCACTCCGGTGCTGGAAAGTCGACGCTCGCCGGTATCGCCGAGCAGAACGGCTTCCGCGTTCTGAGCGACGACAGAACAGTGCTGTCGGTGGACAATGACCTGGTCTTTGCGGCGGGCACACCATGGCACGGGAGTCACGCAGGCGGGTCCCCCGATGCCGCTCCGGTAGAAGCTATTTTTCTGCTCGAGCGAGCCGAGGCAAACAGTGTGACGAGGATGGCCAGTGGCCAAGCTTTCTCGGAGCTGATGGTGCGCTCCATCCGTCCGATGGCGCAGAGTGGCGAACACGTTGGTGTGATGAACGTGTTGGAGCGTGTGGTTCGAGCCGTGCCCTGCGCTGCGCTGCGATTCGCATCCTCGGCTGCAGCGCTGGACGCAGTTCACTATTTTATCCGCAAGGAACCTATGAGAGACTCGAACGCACCACCTCCGGCGGCGCCTGATATTCTTGAGCGTTAGGCTTTGTTTACCTCGGGGCCCCCAGAGCTGACTGTGATGCAGTACCGCCGTGACGACCGTCACGTGTATCGGCATATCGCGGGCGAGCATCTGCTAATCGCGATCCATCGCGATGCGATTGCACCTCTGTTTACCTTCACACCCACCGCGGCGGCACTTTGGGCGCAGCTGGAAGCGTGGATAACGCAGCAGCGGCTTGCGGACTACCTGGTAGAGCATTTCGAAGTCGATCGGGAAAGAGCCGAACGCGATGTTTGGGAGTTTGTGGAGCAGTTGCTGAGCGTCGGAGCTCTTCAAACTAAGGAGGAGAAAGAGTGAGCTGCATCGTACCTAGTGTGCCAATGTCGACCCTGCGCGAGAGGATGGGGTCGAGGGCCACTGCGGAGCGCATCCCCCTCTGGTCGTTCGTGGAGATCATCGCTACATGCAACTTCAAGTGCCAGCATTGTTATATCGCGCCTTGTGCCAATCGTGAGGATGTGCTGAGTCTGGCGCAAGCGGAGATCCTGTTCGACAAGCTGGCGCGCGCGGGCTCGATGGCCATGCTGCTGACGGGCGGCGAAGTGTTCACGCACCGGCAGTTCAAGGAGATCTATCTCGCGGCAAAGCGGCGCGGCTTTTTCGTCTATGTGAATAGCAACGCATACCTCATCGGTGAACGCTGGGCTGACTTTCTGTCTGAATGGCCTCCGGTAATGGTGTCGATCAGTCTGTACGGCATGAGCGACGAACGGTACGAGGCGGTGACGGGAATACCTAACGCGTTCAACAGGGTGGGCCGGGCGATCGATCTGCTGCTGGAGCGTGGAATAAGGGTGGAGCTCAAGTGCCCGGCCATGACGCTAACTGTGGACGAATTGCCGGCGATGAGGGCGTACGCCGCGGCCCGAGGTATCGAGTTCCGTTACGATACGATAATCACCCCTCAGGAGAAGGGCGATGTGAAGCCGATGCAGCTGCAGCTCGCGCCGAAAGCGGTGGTGGAGCTCGATGAGCAGATGGATCCCGGCATGGAGGGTTTTGCGAAATTCGCTCGCAGTTTCAGCGGCGAAGTTGACAGTAGGGTCTATGGCTGCGGAGGCGGTCGAATAGCCGTGGCTGTCAATGTTCGAGGTGGTGTGAGCACGTGCGTTACATCACGACAGACGGTCGGCAACCTGTTCGAGCAGTCCTTCGAAGAAGTTTGGGCGATGCTGGGGGGAAAGGTCTCCAAGCGGTTCGCCGATGGTCATCCATGCGCGACGTGCAAGTTTCGATCAATCTGCGCCGGGTGCCCGGCCACAGTTGAGGAGGCGACGGGGCTGCCGGATGGCTACGTGCAGCAATACTGCCAGATCACTCACCTGCGTGCGAAGCGCATTGGACTGCACGCGACTGGGGTGCCGCGCACCGTTACGGAAGGAGTTCCAACGCACGTTCGCACTCCGCAGGCTGCAACGCTTCGAGCTCTGCCAGTGTTGTCGTAATGGAACATCGAAGTACTTTCACAGCGTGCAGAGCTTCTTGCCGCGCTCCTGCCCTCAGGAGTGTGCGGCGTGAACTCGATTTTCAAGAGAAGCGAGTGCTATGTCCGACTTTGTTCCCAACCACCGGCGAGATCGATGACGAATCGTGAACCGTACGTGAAACCCGTGATGATGCAATTGCACTATGCAACGGAACCGGGAGTCACGATGGCGCAAGCGTGCAAAGGGGATGGGGGGGGTACCCTTGTGCTGCCTCAGTCATGCAAGACAACGCTCTTCATGACAAACTGCAATATGCTCGGCAGTTGATAGGCGCATCACCGTACGGGCGTTTCGCTGGCCGGCGCCGCGTAGGGCGACCAATGGCGCGCCCGGCTCGGAATGAACGGGGGAGTAACGTGCCTTCGATGATCTGCCAAGAAAGCGAGGTGGGGCGGTATGACGCGAATGAATGCTGGCTCGGATGACACAATTGGCTGTTGAGCACTCTGTGACGTCTACACAGACGGGACTGCGCATGGTGCACTTGCCTAGTGACGTATCAGCATCCGACTCCTCGATTGATGTTCGGGAGACCTCTTTGGCCGAGGGAGCCAACACATCGATCGAAGTTCGGGACGACGGTTCGTCGATCGTTGTGTCGCGAGGTGGTGCCTGGCTTTGCCGGGCTCGCGCGCGCGTCCAAGGTCTGCCCGCACGCAACCTCGGATTGGGCGGGCGGCTGCTGATTCTGGACGAATTTGCCGCGTGTAAGGACCGAGTGCTCGAGTCGGAGAGTAACGGTGCTTTGCCGGTGCTTCGGGACCTATTGCGCTGCGCCAAGACGAATGCCCAGCGTCCGTGGCATGTTCTTCGGGTGGATGCACGTAGTGATCAGCGTGCGGTTGTAATCGCGGCATGGCAATTCGCGCTCGAGTGGGATATGGCGTGTGACGTTGCGTGGGGCGGCGACGACATCGTCTCGGTCTCGCTCTATGGACATGGTGCGAGGGCAGCGGTGGCGCGCCTCGCGAGTCAACTCGGCGGGTTCCGAAAGGCGACGTCAATGGTGCGACGGCGAATATCTGGTGTGGCCATATCGCCGCGCGTGCACCGACCTGGCACGGCACTGTTTCTCGGGCTCGACCTTGGTGAAGTGACCTCAGGGACTGGCATTGCGGGAGTGGTTTTTCGTCCTGTCGATCTGAAAGCTGTTGCGCGGCGTCCGCTGCTGTACGCGGACACAGTGCTGGGTGCGGAGGTCCTGCTCGAGGGGGGGGAAGAGTGCTTCGTCGGGCAGTTCGAAGGGCGAACCATTTTTCGAATGTGGGTAGGCGCAGTGGAGCCAAGATCTCTCGCCGGCGTTGAACCATCCGTGGCGCGGAAGCGCTGCCGATATCTGCATGAGAGTCACACAGTTCCTGGGTTTCGAAATAGGGGGATCCGCACGGCGGCACTGCGATGGCTGGCCCCGCGCTTGCGTGACCTGGAATACGAGATGCTCTGGCTTCACGTCATGCCTGACAACGCACCCGCCATCCGCTCGGCCGAGAAGGTCGGATTTCGCCGCATGCGCACATGATAGCCGAAGCTGGGCAAGCAGCTGCGGACGTCAACGGTGCGAAGGCTGGTATCGGGCTCAAACTCACCGGCCCGGGTGTGTTGGAAGTCGTGCGCGAGGTCATGGCGATCGCAGGAACCGTGCGGGCCAGGGCGGCCGGAGGGAGTATGTGGCCGACCATCCGAGATGGCTCGGTCGTAACGCTGATTCCACTCGAGACTAAGGTTCAACCTGGACAAGTCGTCCTTATGGATTGGGGCGGCCTGCCGGTCCTCCACCGCGTACTGAAGATCGATCGGGATTTGGTGCACACCATCGGTGACGCGTGCGTCGATCCCGACCTACCGACACAGCTGGCCGACGTGGTCGCGTTGGCAACGACTGTCTCGGACGACCGCGGCGTTATCACTTTGACAGGGTCGTGGCGCCACGGGATTCGATCATTGACGCTCTATATATCTGGACGATGGCGGCTCGCACTCGCGCGCCGCTGGCGGCGGTTACGGCGATTGTATGACACCCAACCCCGTCGTCCGGTCAAGCATGACACATGGAAGAGCGAAGGAAGGTTGGACGATGCTTCGAGTCCCCGTACGCGGTAATATCGATGCCGAGAATGCCAATGAGCGCCGGCACCGGTTCGCCTGTCGAGGGGCGCGTGGAGCATAACGCGTCGTCGACCGGCGCGGTGGTCGGCCGGATGGTCACGCTACGAATTGCCAATCAATCGATCCGTTTTCAGGCGAATGGCGCCGGCGTTGACCTGTTTCTGCACGACAGCCACATCCCTTTTCGTGTGCCCGACGACACACAGATTGATTGTGAGGTCAGTTGGACCATCGAAGGCGTGGCACCGGCACAAGCTCCCGTGATACACCGGTTCGGGCACCGGTGGGAAATCCGTCAACTGAGTGGGGGACGGGAGGAGATAACTTTCTACAATCCTGTCGGAAATGATCAACGGCTGCGACCGACAATGCAGATACTTTCGGACGCAGAGTTTACTTCGCTCCAAGTGCGGCAGGCGCCGCGCGCTGGTAGTCCGTCGCTAGCGTATGTTTCCGAGTATCCTTGGGCGGAGTACATTGTGCAGCGACGGCTGGCGCTGCACGGTGGGGTCATACTGCACGCCGCCATGGCCGTGTGGGAGGGTGTGGCTTACGTATTAATGGGCCACTCCGGAGCTGGAAAATCCACATTAGCGGAGCTCGCCGAAGAACTTGGAGCGACCATCCCCACTGACGATCGCACGATTCTGACTATCAATGAAAGCGGTATTACGGCTTGGGGAACGCCTTGGCATGGAAGCTTCCGACGAACGTCGCCTGATAGTGCTCCGGTAGGCCTCATAGCGCTACTCGTCCACGGCACTGACGACCACATTGAACCCATGGAGCCGCGTCGCGCGGTGAAGGAGATGTACGTGCGAACTGTGCAGGCCAGGATCAGCGAGCGGGAGGTTCAGAGAACGCTGGATACGATAGAGGTGGTTGCGAGCCGCGTTCCATGTTACGAGCTCCGGTTTTTGCCGACCACAGCGGCCATGCGTCTCCTCCGAAGTGCCGTGAGATCAGAATTCCCATCTCGCGGGGAGCCGTGATGGTGAGACGCTTCAAGCACTTGCGCCCCAAGGACGATCTGGCGTTATACTTGCTGAAATCATGCGAGCTAGGGTGAACGGCCGGTTATGAGGCACAAGCGCGGTGACCGACACGTTTACCGGAACATAGCGGGCGAGCATCTACTCATCTCGATTCGCGGCGACAGCGAGGCGCCGATGTTCGCCTTGACGCCTTCTGGCGCAATGTTGTGGAAACACCTCTCCGTTTGGGCCAAAGAGGAGGAATTAGTGGAATTGGTACTAAGCGAGTATGACGTGCCGGCCGACCGGGCGTCGGCGGACGTCGCAGAGTTTCTAGAGCAGCTGCGCCAGCTCAGCGCCTTGGAATCCGAGGAGGAAGAATGAGCTGTAGCCTGCCGGAGGTGGACGCCAACTTCATGCGCTCGCGGATCACCGCGAAAGCTCGATCGGAGCGCATCCCCTTGCAAGTCGAGATGGAGATCATCGCGACGTGCAACTACAAATGCACTCATTGCTACATCGCGCCGTGCGCCGACCGCGGTGACGAAATGACGGTCGAGCAGGCGTTAAAGATTTTCGACATGCTTATTGAGGCAGGGACCATGGGTATCCTGCTGACTGGAGGGGAGGTTTTCTCGCACAGGCACTTCCGAGAGATCTATCTCGCCGCCAAGCAGCGTGGATTAACGGTGCATATCAACTCAAATGGTTACTACATCAATGAGAAGTGGGCTGATTTCTTCAAGGAATGGCCTCCGGCAATTATCTCATTGAGCATGTATGGTGCAAGCGCAGAAACATATGAGCGGCTTACCGGCATTCCGAACTCCTTTGCCCGCTTCGTGAGAAATGTCGAATTACTGCTTTCTCGCGGGATCAAGATCGATTTAAAGTGTCCAGCTATGACGCTTACAGCGGAGGATCTCCCGGCCATGGCTGCTTTTGCCAAGGAGCGGGGTGTTAATTTCCGATCGGATTACAACATCATGCCTCAGGAAAAGGGCGACGCCACGCCGCTCCAACTGATGCTTGCTCCGAAGGCGCATCTCGAGCTCTTGAAGAAGATGGATCCAGGACTCGAGGAGACTCGGCAGTTTTCCGAATCGCGCTTGAAGTTTCCCCAGACAAACAACGTGTACAAGTGCGGCGCGGGAAAAACCGCTTTCGCTATAAATGTCTTCGGCGGAGTCACAACCTGCCTGACGTCACGAAAGGTTGTCGGCAACATCTTCGAGCAGCCTTTTGAAGAGGTCTGGGCAGCGCTCGGAGGGAAGACATCAATCAAGTATGCGGAAAACCATCCATGTGCCACATGCAAGTTTCAGTCAATGTGTGCTGGCTGTCCGGCAACAGTTGAATCGCTCACCGGCCTTCCGGATGGCTATGTACAGCAATACTGCCAGATGTCTCACCTCCGTGCCTACGAACTTGGGTATCATCCGACAGGGGTTCCGCGGACGGTCTCTGAAGGAATTCCGGCAAGCGTTAAGACACCGGAGCGGATCGCTGCCCGCATGTTACCGATGGTCGCCGTCTAAATTCGTTGCTCAGAATTATTGCCGTTCGATTCGCTATCTCTTGGAGGAGTCAATGGAAAGCCGCCAGCAGTACATCAAGCCATCAGTCCTGCGTTTGCATTATGTCGAGGACGTAGCGGTGTGCAATATAGGCAACTGCAAGACTAATAATTCCAGCTCGGGTCAGTGCGACGGTGGCGTGGGCCAAGCATGCGATCAATCTTCATGCAATGCAGTCGGTACCTGAGGCGTCCGATCCGAGGGATTCGAGAAGGGAATGAAAGCGCGCCCCACAGGCTGGTCGCGCTTCGGCTCATTGGAATTTGAAGCGTTGAGAGTCGCTCTTTCGCTATCCGCCTTTCACTCTTGTCGAGGTCTCCTGTGACACCGGTGTACTCTTTGTTTTCGCGACGACGGATTGCGTTGGGGCTTCTCGTTATGTTCATTGTCGGAGGCTGCGACGATGATCCGACGGGATTGGCTGCGACCGGGCCGGTCGCAACGGCGCTTGGCGATCCGATCATTACGCGCCAAGGTGACATTCGTGTCCAATTCGCCGGCGCCGTCGACCCGGCGTCAGCGCTCGATCCAGCCAATTTTGTGGTGATCAACTCGTGCTCCGGGCTTCGTGTGCCCGGAGCCCTGCGGCTCGAGGGGAACGTTTTGATCTTTACCCCGTCAACGATTCTGCCCTACCTGACACCACTCAGCATTCGAGTCCAGAATGTTCAGACGGTTCAGGGGGTGGGAATGAATCAACCCTTCACATTCGTCCGAACAACTGAGGCGCCTCTCGTCACGGATGTGAGCTGGTCCACCCTGGATTCTCCCACAGGGAATAGCATCGCCGGGGTCGATTTCGTTACCCGAGATCTCGGCTATGTAGTCTCACTTTCCGCCGAATTGTATCGGACCGAGAACGGCGGCTCGATCTTTGAGGCGGTGTTTAAGGATCCAAATGTTACAGGTGCAAAGGGTGTACGTGCAGCCAGCCGCGACACGGTTTATTTCATCGGTGCGCCTAACTTTGGCGGTACGACTTTCACGACCTCTGGGCTGTTCCGCTCGACTAACGCGGGGCTTACCTTCGACACATTGTTGACGCGATCGCCAGCTGACTTGCGCACGTTGTCTCGCGAGCGTGTCGGGGATACGGATATTCTGTTCATGGGAGGAAATGTGTCAGGGGCTTTGGCCGGAGTCCGCTATGATGCCAAGACGGGTGAGCGGACAGACTTCAGGGCCACGGGCATCGGAACCGTGATTGGGAATGCGGGCGACATTTCGCCAGATACGGCGAATGCCATTCTTGTTGGCTTGATACCGCAGGCTCCGGGGGTCGCGGGAATCATTTACGAATCACGGAACAGCGGGCGCTCATTTACGCGTGTAACGGCGAACCTTCCCACACCCCTGCGTCAACTGCAGGGAGTCGGCTTCATCGATAATACGACCGCCCTGCTCGTAGGTGATTCGTCTACAGTCATCCGCTATGATCTCAATGCGGGGACATTTACGAGCATCACCGCTGGTGTTCCTCAAACCTTCAACGATCCGCTAACCCAGACCGTTGAGACCTTTACCTTCCGCAAGGCCGATTTCAGCCCCACTGACCGGCAAATTGGCTGGGTAATTGGGCAATCACTTCGGCGAGTGCCAGGCGTGCCCGATGTTAGGCGAGGAGTTATTCTTATGACTCGTGATGGTGGTTTGACCTTCACTCGTCAAGCCGTGGAGGGCGCCGGCGAACTGGGGCTCGGGTTCCCGTCGTTGGCAACCCCCAGCGACATAAGTGCTCTTGCGACGGACTTCGTGGCGGCGGGAGGTCTAAACGGTTTTCTTGCGGCACGCACGGACGACACACAGGCCGCTGCCGGGGTCTGCTCCTTCGACACCCCATAACGAGCGATTCATGGACATGATCACGAATGCCTTACGTCGGCTGAGCGCTTCGGCCGCCGTCGCCATGGTCGTCGTGCTCCTCGCCGGTCTTCCCGGCCAGTCACGGGCACAGGTTGTAGCGGGTGGCGACTTCGACATCTGCGACTTTTGCGGCAACCTAACCGCGAATACGATGTTTCTCCGTGGTCGCGCGGGCTTTGGCACGAACACGCAGGCGTTCGTGCTCACCAATGGCGAGACCGCTGCTGCCGATGACGACAGGGACGGTTATGCACCGGGTATCGACTTCACCAACCTGGTCGTTGCAAACGTAACGCCCTTCGTGAACGTCGCGGATCCGAGCCGAGTCATAGCACCGGGGAACTTCGTCCTCGCCGACTTTCTGAACCCGCTCAACAACGGATTCCAGAATGCCGTGAACGTGAGCGTCAACATTCCAGCCGGCACCCCTGCAGGCATTTACCGAAGTGAGATTCAGATTCGCGATACACTGACGCAGCCGCCAGGAACGCCGCAGGTCAATCCGAATGGCGAGCTGCTCCGCGTCGACGTCTTCCACGTTGAGGTCGAGGTCGTTGCGAACTCCGGCATCGGCTTGGTGGAAGCTAACAGCGCGCTTGCCCTCGACTCTCTGGTGCTTAGTGGCCGCCCCGGTCAAACGGTGCAGGGAGTCGCACGTGTCGCGAACCTCGGCAACGTCGACCTGACCAACGTTCGAGTCGAAGCTACTGACTTGATCGCCACCTCGGGTACCGGATTACGCATACGGTCGGAACGAATTTCATTCTCGCCTAACGTATTGACGCGCATTACGCTGGGCGACACGTCAAGAGTTACCGTCGCCGTGCGGATACCGCAGGGTATTCTTGCTGGTCGGTACACCGGCGAGCTCATTGTCCAGGGAGAGGACGTGGATGCGATAACGGTTCCACTCACCGTGATAGTGACGACGCCGGGCGATATCGTATTCGAGAACAATCCGGTGTTCGGGCAGAGAGGTGATGCTGCGGTAATCATTTTCAACGCCGATCCAGGATCGGACTGGTCTCTTCGAATATTCGACATGCGGGCCCTGACTACTTTCGCCACTGAAGGGCAAGTATTCGCCGGCGCTCCCAATCCGACACCGGAAGAACCTGCTTTCCCGGGCGACCAGGCCGTTCGCTACACCTGGAACCTTCTGAACGGGCGGGGCGAGGGAGTCGCCGGCGGTGTGTATTACGTGGTGATCGACGTCCAGCAAGGCGGCGAACGCCGGCAAATCCGGGGCAAACTCATGGTCATCCGTTGAGGATCCACTCTATGCGCGCAATTACTCGAGTAATCGTCGCGGCATCGGTGATGCTCGCGGGTATCCCCATCGCGGCACATGCCCAGTTCGCCGGCGGCGACCAGGATGGCGGGGTCCACAGCATGACCTTGCTCGGCATGGCCGTTTCGCCTCGTGCCATTGCGTTAGGTGAAGCGATGGCCGGCATCGACCGTGATCCGGCTGCCATCTGGTACAACACAGCTGGACTTGCCGGGATGGAGACCAATTCCTTCACCGTCACTGCCTCACAGCGGTTCGCCCAGACGCAGTTGGGAGGCGTCGCGGTAGCGTTTCCCACTCCACTGGCAACCTTCGGCATCGGCGCTCGCTTCTTCAACGCCGGCACCGTCGAGAACCGCATTGCCGGCGAGCCCACAGGCGGCAGCACGCGTGCATTCCAGTTCGCCCTGGAAGGCGGTGGCGCCATTCAGCTCGCCGACTGGTGGCGGTGGGGCGGAACCCTCATCTACGCACAGGAATCGCTCGGCGATCAAACCGAAGGATCGATAGGCGTCAATTCCAGCATGCAGTTCCCCAACCTGTGGGGACGCGTGACGTTAGGTGGCGGCGTCCGTAACTGGGGAACGAACGTGAACTTCGACGAAACTTTCGAAGGCTTCGCGCCACCTTTCTACGGTTACGCCGGTGGAGCGATAGACCTGCTCCGCGACCGCAACCTCATCCAGACACCGATGCTCTTCCGCGGACAGCCCATCATCTTCGATGCCAAGGCTGTAGCGCAGCTGTTCATTCCGGAGAGGCACGAGCTGTTCGGTGGCTTCGGGGTCGAGGCGACACTCAACGGGGTCGCGATTGCCAGGTTAGGCTACCAGACCGGCGATGACAACCGCGGCGGACTCTCGCTCGGCGCCGGTGTCAACGTCGGCCAGTTCAGGCTCGAGTACGCGTTCAGAAACTACACCAACGGCGGCGCCAGCTTCTTTGCCAACGACCCGGTCGGCGACGCGCATAACGTGAGCTTCACCTACTTCTGGGGCGAGCCGCGCAGCAATGAGCCGGTGGTGCCGGTGGTGGTGCAGGCTCCCCCTATCGATACCGCGGCGATCCATAACGCGGTCAGGGAAGCGATCGGCAGGGAACTGGGACGGCTCGGGCCGCTGCTCGACAGCCTCAGGGCATCGCGCGTCGAGATAATCCGCGAAGGCGATTTGTCCAAGTATATCGTCCCGGTCTTCTTCGGCTTCGATTCCTCGCTCATTCGCCCGCAGGACACCACCGTTCTGCGCCAGGTCGCCGACGTGATTCGGCAGGTGTATCCGCAGGCGCTGGTCACCATCTCCGGCTTCGCCGACCCCGCCGGCAGCCCGCAGTACAACCTTGCCCTCTCGCGCCGCCGCGCCGAGGCGGTCAAGTCGTACATGGTTCAGCTCGGGCTCCCCGAGCGGCAGTTCAAGGCGGTTGGATACGGCGAAGACCAGGAACGGCAGGTCAACCCGGGTGCACGCCGTGACGACCCCGGAGCGCAGCAGAACCGCAGGGTGACGTTTACTATCGATGTGACGCAGAGGTTCTAGGGGGGTCGGGGGTCGAGGGTCGAGGGTCGGGGGTGGAATTCGGAATGCGCCGCGCTATGCGCGGCGCTTTTCGTTCGAATCATTGTTACGGGAAGTAGTCCGGCGCGTTTCGATTCTGAAACGTCGGTCCCGATCCCCGTCCCCGACGCTCGACCGCCAATACCCTCGACCCCCGACCCCTGAAAGACTAACTTTCTCGGCTGCTCCGAGATTCCCTTTTTCAGCACTTCACGGACTTGCTTTGCGAATCACGATAATAGGAACTGGTTACGTCGGGCTCGTCGTCGGCGCTTGTCTGGCCGAGACGGGAAATGATGTCGTTTGCGCCGACGTTGACGAAAAGAAAATCAGTGGGCTGAAGCAGAACGTTCTGCCCATCTATGAGCCAGGACTCGAGACGCTCGTCGAGCGCAATCAGGCCGACGG
>JBGTNB010000465.1:0-6111 GCA_041743285.1 Gemmatimonadaceae bacterium | reverse complement strand
GCCACGACGCCGGGCGGCAATACGGCGACTCGCGGGACTGCCGGCAGCGAGGGTACGCTGGCGACCATCGCAGCGGGGACCACGATTTCGCTTAGCTCGGGTGAGCGCATCTGTACCAACACGCACAAGAACGGTGACAAGTTCACCGCGACGGTCAGTCAGGCGGTCATGGGTGCCAATGGCGCGGTGATCCCGGCCGGTTCCCGTGCCGTTGTACAGGTGACCTCGGTCGACCAGAGCGAGAACGTGAATGATCCCGCGAAGATCGGCCTGGTAGTCCAGCAGATCGTAATCGATGGCAAAGCCTACCCAGTCGACGCGTCAATAACTTCGGCGAGCGTCGAGCAGGTTCGCACTGCCTCGACGGGCTCCGATGCCAAGAAGGTAATTGGAGGCGCCGTTGCCGGTGCCATTCTGGGCCAGGTGCTTGGTAAGGACACCAAGTCGACCGTGATCGGCGCGGCCACGGGTGCAGCGGCGGGTACCGCAATCGCCATGGGCACGGGCGATCACGCTGGATGCATTCCCCAGGGCGGCACGATCGCCATCAAGCTGAACACGCCAGCGACTGTAGCTGGATAGGAATACGCAGAACAGTAAAAGTGGACACAGGGGGCGAGCCGCAAGGCTCGCCCTCGGTCGTTCGTTACCCGCGCTTGCCATTTCTCAACGAAATAGCCGGCAGGGGGGGCGATGAGCGGTTCCTCGGCCCGCGCGAACCGCTCTGGCACGGTTGCAGCAAACAGACGTTACGAAGGATTTCCTCCGCTAGGAGCCGGCCATGGAATCAATCAACGACAGCGATCTTGCAGGCGGCGCGGACGACCGCCCGATCGTGCGGTTTCGCGATCTGACCACCGTCGGTGAAGATGCGGCCGCGCGCTACCTGGTAGGGCGAGACATGGACTCCGGGGAGCGTGTCGGGATAATCGTGGCCCGGCCCCTCGCCGACGCCTCCCCGGCCGTGGCCAGAGCGCACGCGGACGCTCGAATCGCCGCCGCTCAGCAAGCCGGTACCTCCATGGTGGATGGAGTTGCTCCGCTGCGGGCAGTTGGACGGACTGCCGGCGGCCACCCCTTTGCTGTTTCGGCGATCGGCGACGGCACTGTGCTAGCCGAGGACCTGAAAGGGGATGAGTCGGTCGACCCGGACACCACGCTGGAGCTGCTGCTACGCGCTGCTCGTGTGCTGGCAGCTGCGCATGCGGCTGGGCTGGTCCACGGAAGTGTCGGCCCATATGTGATAGGAACCGGGCCAGACGGCGCTGTTTCGCTGCACGGCTTTGGAATAGCGATGCCGCAGATGTCGCGAGATGCGCATGCTGATCTTGGTGCACGCGAAGATGTTCGGGGGCTGGCGCGCGTCGGCCGCTCAATGCTCACGGACAGGCGGCAATCGGCTGGGCGCACGTCGATGGTCATTCCGGCTGCACTGGCCGCGCTAATCGCGCGCGCCGAGTCGGCCGATCCGTCGATCACGGCCAATGAGTTCGCCCTCGGGCTCGAAGATGCGGCTCGTGAGCGCGGGCAGTGGCTTGACTCGACTGCCGACGAAGGGCCGGTGATCCCGGCGGCATCGGCGCACGATTCCTCACGCTGGTCGCGCAGCGGCCGCCCCATTTCCAGACTCGTCATCGCCGTCGCGGCCGTACTGGCCCTGCTGGTCATCTTTGGCGATCAGGTTCTCCGTTCCAGCGGCAGCGAGGAGCCCTCGACCGTCGCTCCGGGCACTTACCAGGCAGGAGGGGAAGCGGGTGAGCCAGCTTTCGATTCTACGTCGTCAGGCGTCGTCCGCGATGAAGATGCCAACGAACCCGGCGGTCGTTCAGACGCGGGCAATTCTGCTGGCGCCGCCGGTCGAACCGCCCGCGCCCAGCGAGCGTCGGAACGACAAGACGTGTCAGTGCCCCCAGTGAACGGGGGCTTGCCACCTGACAGCAGGGGCTTACCGTCTGACAACAGGGGCTTACCGTCTGGCAACAGGGGCACTGTCGCTCGTGAGTCCGCGGGTGCCGTAGGTGGCGAGTCGGTCGCCGGTCGCCGATCCGGAGTCGAGCTTGCGTCCATTCCCGCCGGAACGACGGTCCAGCTCGCGTCAGGCGAGCGCGTCTGCACCAATACGCACTTCATCGGGGACAGATTTACGGCAACCGTGGCCGAGCCAGTGACCGTCGCCGCCGCCGGACTGTCCATTCCGGCCGGCTCGCGCGCATCAGTGCAGGTGACCTCCGTGAAACACGGCGAGGGTAGTGGCGAGCTGGCCAGCGTCGGCCTGGCAGTCCGTCACATCGTTTTGTCGGGAGTGGAGTATCCGGTCGATGCGACGATAACATCGGCAAAGGTCGAGCAGGTGCGAACTTCGTCGGGGTCGGCGGACGCGAGCAAGGTACTCGGCGGCGCGGTGGCCGGGGCGATTCTCGGCCAGGTGCTGGGGAAAGACACGAAGTCGACGGTCATCGGTGCCGCCACTGGAGCGGCGGCAGGTACGGCCATCGCCATGGGCACCCGTGATCACGCCGGCTGCATTCCGGTTGGTGGCATCATCGCGATCCGCCTGAACGCTCCGGCCCGCGTGGCGGCGCAACGATGATTGCACGCCGACGGCGTTCTAGTAACCGACGGCCGACCCCACGCTTCGCGGTTCCGAGACGCCGTGCCAGCCGCCGCGCACGCGCATGATGGCGTTCACGTTCGTAAGGCCGCGAGTGCTCCACAGGCGATGTCCCATCGCGACCAGGGAGTCGGACGCCGCCGGCGTAAAGCCGCGTTCCTCGTAGCGGATGGAATCGGGCCACGCCTGATGATGCATGCGCGGTGCCCGCATGGCATCAGCCAGCGTCATGCGGTGGTCGACGACGTTCAGAATCACCTGCATCGTTCCGGTGATGATGGTCGGACCGCCGGCCGCACCGACCACTAGCAGCACGTTGCCTGACGGGTCGAGCACGATCGTCGGAGACATGGAGCTGAGCGGCCGCTTCCCCGGCTCCACTGCATTCTGCTCTCCCTCGATCAGTCCAAACATATTCGGCTGTCCGGGCGCCGTCGCCAGGTCATCCATTTCGTTGTTGAGGAAAAACCCCGCACCGGCAACGAGCACACCCGACCCGTAGCCGCCATTGAGCGTCGTCGTCGTCGACACGGCGTTCCCTTGCGAATCGACGACCGAGTAGTGCGTCGTGTGCGTGCCAGCCGGGGAGTCGACCGCGTCGGGCGAGCGCGACGACCGGTTCGTCAGGATGGTCTGGCGCAGCTCGCGTGCGTACGCCTTACTCGTCAGGCGCGCCACCGGCACGTCGCAGAATGCGGGATCGCAGAGCTTGGTGTTGCGGTCGACAAATGCGCGGCGGAAGGACTCGGCCAGCAGATGCTTGTATTGCGCGCTTTGAAACGGCGGAAGGGCGTCGTAGGTCTCGAGAATGTTCAGTGCCTGAATCATCGTCGTGCCGCCTGACGATGCGGGCGGCATGGCTACCAGTGAATAGCCCCGGTAGGTCGCGCGAAGCGGCTCGCGCCAGATTGGCTTGTACCGCGCCAGATCCTCCCTCGTAATGATTCCGCCGCCGCGCTGCATCTCGGCAGCGAAAAGATCGGCGGTCCTTCCCTCGTAGAAGGCGCGCGGGCCCTGCTCGGCGATCGCGCGGAGCGTTCGGGCGAGATCAGACTGTATCAGGCGCGATCCCGGCGCGACGGTCGGTCCCTGCGCAAAGAAGATGTCCCGCCCGGCAAATCGCGTTATGACCGCGCTGTCGGACCGAAGGCTCCGCCAGAGCGAGCTGTCGACGGAAAACCCGGATTCGGCAAGCCGGATCGCCGGCGCCATCACCTGAGCGAGCGTCAGGCGCCCGTACTTGCGCTGAGCCTCGGCGAGGCCGGCCACGGCGCCCGGAACGCCTGACGCGAGATGGCCGACCAGGCTCTTGTCGGTCTTTTTGCCCGCGTCGTCGAGGTACATGTTTCGAGTGGAGGCGAGCGGCGCGATCTCGCGATAATCGATCGCGGCCACTTCGCCGGTGGCCAGACGGATCACCATGAAGCCGCCGCCCCCGATGTTGCCGGCGACCGGATATGTGACGGCCAGTGCGAAACCCGTAGCGACAGCGGCATCGACGGCGTTGCCGCCCTGCCGGAGAATCTCCACTCCCGCCTCGCTTGCCAGCCGGTCGTTGCTCGAGACCATCGCCTGTGGTGCAAAGGCCGCCTCTTCACCGGATTCGAAGCGCCAACCCGCGGGAAACTCCGGCGCGACGCGTGCCGGGATCGCCGGTGCACCTCCGACATCGGCAATGGTCGATGAGGGCGTGCCTGCACGACAGCCCAGAACGCTGGCGACGAGAAGCGCAAGAGCAGAAGTATGGATTCGCACTGTCAGGGACTCACGAGAAGGGAAAGGAAAGGCGTCTGCGACAGCTATCGTCGGGTGGCGGTGCCCACGCCGTGGCGCAGGCCGAGCCGTGTCGTTCGGTAATAGGTCGATGTGCTTGCGTCGTTGGGAAGATCCGTGCGCTGATGCAGCGCTATTCCAAAGTCCTGGACCAGCACTATCTGCGTGCGCGTTCCGATCGAGTAGCCAAAGCCGCCACCTATCATGAAGGTGACGTCGAGGTCCGTCCCGGGTGGTGCCAGGGCTTGGCCGTCTTCCTCCGACACGAAATCACTATAACGGAGTGCGCCAACGCTCGCTTCGATTACCTGGTGCAGCCCCACTCCGCCGCCGCCGTGAAAGGTGAGGGCCAGCGCTGAGACCGTACTCATCGCGTCCTCCGAGCTGCCGGCAAAGGGCGCATATCGCAGCGGGGTGCGCGCGTACGCCGCGAGTACGCCGATGGAATTTCCGCGCCCGAGCGAGTACTCGATCGATGCGCGGAATTGGGCAGCGTTGGCGAAGCGCCATGAGGTCGCTGTCACGCCATCGTCGACAACGCCAAGATCGAACAGGCCAAGTGCGCCGGAGATCCACGCCCGCGGTTCAGTGGAGCTCGCGCGGTCGAGCACCTGCGCACGAATTGGCTGCGTGCTCATCGCTAGAAGTATCGCGCCCAGCGTGATTACTCGCACATCCCTCTCCATGATCACTTGCCGGTCAGCGTTGGCGCGGCATAACTTAGCCCCGCAGACGCGCGTGCGACACCCGCATTGCGCTCTCTCTTACCCCGCATTCGTGGCCGCATCCTTTCTCGATCCGCGTCTCACCGAGCGGCGGAATCCGCGTACCGCCGAAATCGACCTCGCGTCTTCGCAGGAGATCGTCGATTTGATCAACTCCGAGGATGCGACCGTCGCTGCCGCCGTGGCGACGCAGCGGGAACCGATCGCGCGAGCGGTCGATCTGGCCGAGCAGACGCTTCGAGCCGGTGGGCGGCTGATTTACGCGGGAGCCGGCACGTCGGGGCGTCTCGGCATGCTCGACGCGGTTGAATGCCCACCTACATTCGGTACCGATCCAGTGATGGTCCAGGCGATCATCGCCGGAGGACTTCCGGCGCTGACGCGCGCACAGGAGGGCGCCGAGGACCGGCCGGCCGAGGCAAACGGCGACGTCGATTCGCTGGACATCGGTCCGTCCGATCTCGTGATCGGAATCGCGGCGTCAGGCACTACGCCTTACGTGCGTGCGGCGCTCGAGCGAGCGCGGGCGCGCGGCGCGAGGACGGGCATTGTCGCGTGCTCGCCTCCGCCTGACGAGGTGCTTCGAACAGTCGACGTCGCGATCGTTCCGCTCACCGGCCCGGAGGTCGTAACCGGCTCGACCCGAATGAAAGCGGGAACGGCAACCAAACTCGTGCTCAACACCATCACGACCGGCGCCATGATCCGTCTCGGCAAGACCTACGGGAACCTGATGGTCGACCTGCGCGCCACCAACGCGAAGCTGCGCGACCGGAGCGTGCGCATCGTAATGGAGGTGTGCGGCCTGACACGCACGGAGGCGCAGGAAGTCCTGGAGAAAGCCGGCGGAGGGGTCAAGGTGGCCATCGTCATGCACAAGAGCGGCGTTGGAGCCGCGGAAGCCGACCGCTTGATCGAAGCGGGCGGTGGCGTGATTCGCCGCGTCGTGGCCGACGCGCCGCCGCCAGTCGCCGGTTGATGGCGCGCGTCCAGCCGTCAGGC
>JBGTNB010000464.1:0-4359 GCA_041743285.1 Gemmatimonadaceae bacterium | reverse complement strand
TTGACGCGCGTCACGGTGGAGGTGGGCAGCGTGCCGCTGGTAGCGGCGCTCACCACCCGCTCGGCTCGCGAGCTTGAGATTGTGCCGGGGCGGGAGATGGTCGTGTCGTTCAAGGCGATGGCGGTGCATCTGTGTTGAACGTCGCGGAGCGGCCGACGTGGCGCGAAGAGTATGGCGGTCGGTGGGGGGTGGAACTCGGCATGTTGGCGCTAATGCTCATTGTAGCCAGCATCTTCGCCCCGCTCGACGATCCCGACCTCCCCCTGCATCTGGCTATCGGCGAATGGATAGTCAGGCAAGGCACTGTTCCGACGATCGAACCGTTCGCGTGGACTCGAGCAGGCGAGCCATACTACGCCTACTCGTGGCTACCCCAGTCCGTAATGTATCACACCTACGAAGCTGCCGGTGTAACAGGTCTGCGCGTGCTGCAAGGTGTGGCTTGGTTCTGCATAGTGACCTCTCCATTCGTGCTCGCAAGGCTTGCGCAGTGGAGTATTTGGACAGCAATCGTCCTTACCGGCGTACAAGTCCTGCTGGCAATGATGGCTGCACCATATCTCCGGCCTCACATGGTGTTGCTTATCGCGATGCCGCTGGTGTGGGGGTGCGCGATACGACTGCTACAGTCCGACCAGCAGTGGCGTTGGGCGTTCCCTGTTTTCCTGCTGAGCATGGCCGCGGCAAATTCGCATCTGCTATTCCCAATCACTGCAGCGCCGTGGCTGCTTCTGGCTATCCGCTGGCCGGGAGCAAAGCCGGCGGTTTGGCTGATCGGCGCCACGATTGCCGGATGGGTAATCTCCCCACACACGCTGGCCTGGCCTGCAATCTTCGCGCTGAACCTCGGCTATAACGCGCTGTTCACGTTTCCGTCGCCTATTTCTGAATTTGCTCCCGGCATGCATGCCGCAGTGTCGGACCGCGGCGCCCTGCTAATCATAGCACTAATGTTGGCGCTGTTGCCGTGGGGAATCACGCGCATATCCAGTCGTGAACGGACCGTGTGGGGCGCAGCGTGGATCGCCGGACTCTTCGCGTTCGCGCTGGCGGCTCGAGCGATCATGGTGTGGTGGCTGCTCCTTCTGCCCCTTGTGGCCATCGTCTTCGAACCGCTCGCCCGGGTGGCACGGCGCCGCACGGTGGTCGTTGGGCAACGTGTCGCATTATTGGTGTTGGTCCTGTTGCTCGTCGTGGAGCGCGCGCGTGT
This sequence comes from Gemmatimonadaceae bacterium, assembly GCA_041743285.1. Taxonomy (GTDB): domain Bacteria; phylum Gemmatimonadota; class Gemmatimonadetes; order Gemmatimonadales; family Gemmatimonadaceae; genus JALZIF01. The sequence continues at coordinate 3,149 of JBGTNB010000464.1, read as the reverse complement.
CTCGCGCGACCCATCGATGGCCGATACAGGTGCGACCCGTTGGCTGCCCATGCAATCGGCGACAACTGTCGACCCCCTGGTTCGGTGGCTCGAGTGCCGAACGCGAGCTAACGCAACGGGACGAGTGTTCACCGCATTTTCGTTAGGTAGTTACCTCACCTGGCGACACCCGGCGCTGTCGTACTCGATCGATACGCGAACCATTTTTGCCGACTCAGTTGCCGCAGCTGAGGGGTATAACCTGGCGTACCGTCGTACCGCGCCGCTCGGTCCATGGCGCTCTGCCGACCTCGCCATCGTTCCGTCGTACTATCCAGTTGCTTCGGTACTCGATACGGCGAGCGGATGGCGTCGTGTTGCAGCGGTCGCTACCACAGCGGGGAAGGGAGATCCCGTCGCACTATGGGTTACGGACCGGTGGTGGAGCATTGCGGGAGTTCAAGCGCTGCCCGGTAACCCCGAGAACCTGCTGCCTGGAAACGCTGGCGTGCGAGCGGCATGCATGGAACGGCAATCACGGACTCCGATTCGCTAGACAATGCGCGCAACCGTCCCGGTGATCGGTATCGTTGGCCGCAAGGCCGCCGAGCTAGGATCGATGTTCAACGACGCTAGCGGCGATCGAGCGATGAATTCCTGGTTCCCATGCGATCGAAGTTGAACGTCGTACCGGGGCCACATGGAGTCAGCACCAGCCGGCACAAAGCCGCTCGCGGTGACGGCGCGGGAGAACCTGCCGCTGATCCTCATGACCGGCGGCTACATCGAGTGCTTCTCCACCCGCGTCGGAGCCGGCGATCCGGCCGGGAGAACAGCGAGATTTTCTGTGATCGACTCCTTGTGCACATCGAGACCAACAAGATCGTAGAGGGAGCAAGAGTCGGAGGCAGCCGAGTCATAACCTATGGGAACACTGCGCCCGCATGATAGACTTAAGGGTACCTTGGCGGAGACCGCCCATGTCCACGGATCAACTCCCAATTCACAGCAACCCCGAGATCCTCGGCGGAACCCCCGTCTTCGTCGGCACGCGTGTGCCCGTCCAGACGCTGCTCGATTATCTCGAGGCCGGGGAGCCGCTCGATGACTTCCTCCAGGACTTCCCCAGCGTTACGCGCGAGCAAGTCGTCGCGGTTCTGGAGCTCGCTAAAGAGATGCTACTCGCTCGCGCCACGGCGGCGTGACGCCAACCGCTCGTCGCGTTCTCCTCGATGAGTGTGTTCCGCGGCGGCTCAACCTTGAGTTGCCCGGCATCGACGTCTCAGATGTCATCGCGGAAGGATGGGCAGGTCGTCACAATGGACAGCTTCTCCGGCTCATGCGTCAGGCTGGATTCCACGTGTTCGTGACCGTGGATCGCAATCTTGTCCATCAGCAGAGCGTCGCCTCGTCCGAAGTCGCAGTTTTGGTGCTGCACGCGGTCGAACCGCATCACTGACTTGAGGCCCCTCGTTCCGGCACTACGGGCCGCCATCCCTGACGCCCAAGCGGGTATGGTAACCCATATCGGTGTCTAACGGTTCATCGATCCACGTAGACCAGGCAGAGCGTTACGCCAGGTTCTGGCTCAGACCGATCGCGCTCGCCGACGCCCGCGGCTTCCGCAGCAGCGAACTCGGCGAGATCCGTCGCCTGGTCGAGCAGCATCGGGATTCTTTCAGGAGAAATGGCGTGAGCACTTCAGCAGCCAGACACCACCGCGTCCAGCCTGAACCCCTCGCGGTCGAGGCGCGGTGCAGCGCCGACTCGCTAGTGGTCCGCCTCGCCGACGGTCGCGAGGTGTCCGTCCCTCTCGAGTGGTTCCCGCGCCTACGCGACGCAACGCCGGAGCAGCGGCAGCACTGGCGTCTCATTGGCGGCGGGGTTGGCATCCACTGGGAGGACGTCGACGAGGACATCTCCGTGGGGAGCCTACTCGCCACGAGTTGAGGTTCTGCCGGCAGCGCCGACTCGCCTGCGGGCTGAACATGTTTCCCGGCGGGCTCGGCGCAACGCACGCGCCGCCCCAGATTATCTTCCTCGGCGTTCGAACGTGCGCGGCCGCAGGTTGCGCCTTGGGAACTTCGCCCGAACACTCCTATGCTATGACATCTCTGCTTCTCCGCGCCTGTCTTGGGCCGGTCGCCGTGCTCGGCATGGGTGCCCTGCTCGCCGGCACTGCGATAGCTCAGGCGCCAAGCGATCGCCGCCTCGACGCCGCGCTCGACACTCTGCGCGCCGCCAACGAGTGGACACTCGCACAGCAGGTGTCGATTTGCGAGATCCCGGCGCCGCCATACAAGGAAACGGTCCGGGCCCGGGAGTTCCAGAGGCGCCTTCAGTCGTTAGGACTCACCAACGTGCGGATCGACGCCGAAGGTAACGTCATTGGGGAGCGGCGGGGAACCGGGTCGGGACCGTCGGTGGTGCTTTCGGGCCACCTCGATACGGTTTTTCCCGAAGGCACCGACGTCTCGGTCACTCGCGACGGCGGAGTGCTTCGCGGTCCCGGCATCGGCGACGACTGCCGGGGACTCGCCGTGATCCTCGCCGTTGCCCGCGCCTTCGAGCGCACCGGCTTACGCACACCCGGCACCATCTACTTCGTCGGCACCGTCGGCGAAGAGGGTGCCGGCAATCTGCGCGGCGTCAAGCACTTGCTGAGCAACGAGCTCGCCGGCAAGGTGGACTACTTTCTCTCGGTCGACGGTACCGGATTCGGCATAACGAGCCGCGCCGTCGGCAGCCACCGCTACCGCGTGATCATGCAGGGGCCGGGCGGCCACAGCTACGGCCACTTCGGAATACCCAATCCCATACATGCGCTGGGCCGGGCGATCGCCGGCATCGCCGAACTACAGGTGCCGCCGTCGCCGCGGACCACGTTCAGCGTCGGCGTCATCGAAGGGGGCACTTCGGTGAACTCGATCGCGGCAACGGCGAGCATGGATGTCGATCTGCGATCGGAGTCGTCCGAGGCGCTCAATACCCTGGACGCCGCCTTTCGCCGCGCCATGCTGCAGGCGGTGGCCGACGAGAACGCACGGTGGCCGGCGGCCGCCGAGCGCTACCGGCTGACGGTGAAGCTCGACACGATTGGCATTCGCCCAGCCGGCTCGCAGCCCGACAGCGCCCGCATCGTTCGGGTCGCGCAGCAGGCCGGCCGGGCG
>JBGTNB010000463.1:0-3317 GCA_041743285.1 Gemmatimonadaceae bacterium | reverse complement strand
CGCGTCAGGCGCGGCCCCGGCGAGCTCGGCCCCGTCAAAATCGACAGTGATATCGGTTCCGCGGATGATGATGACAGCGGAATCGAGTGATGCCGCCGCCGGCAGCAGGTAGCGACCCGGTGCGATGCGGACGGAGGAGGTAATGACCATGCCGGCACGCAGCGCTTCGGTACGTTGCGGCCCGCGATCGGCAGGCCGTTGCGCCGGCAGGCTGCCGGCGGCCAGAGCGGCAAGTGCGAGTGTGGCAGCCGGCTTGAGGAGTGGCGGCATTGCACGAAGATATAAGCGCGGACCATCTTGTGCGCCTCCGACTCGCCATCGCATGGACATCCGCGGCTACGCGCATAGCTTCCGACGCGTACCCTTTTGCTGGAGCCCTCCGTGCTGCTTGCCAGTCAGATAGTGCGAGCGCTGCTCGTCGGCGCCATTGTGCTCGCGCCGCTAGCGCCCGCCGCGCAACAGAAGCCTTCCGACACGCTGCTTACCGTCGATCGCTACCTCGATTATGAAACGGTTGGCGATCCGCAAATCTCCCCTAACGGAGCGCAGATCATTTACACGCGCCGCTGGGTGAACAAGCTCGAGGACAAGTGGGAGACTGCGCTATGGGTCATGGACGCCGACGGTGGGCGCAATCGGTTTCTCGCCAAGGGCGGTGGCGCACGCTGGTCCCCCGACGGTACGCGCATAGCCTTCCTCGCCGAAGGCGAGCCCAAAGGATCGCAGATCTTCGTGCGCTGGATGGATACCGACGAGGCACCCACGCAGATAACCCGCCTCGCCGAATCTCCAGGCGATGTACAGTGGTCGCCCGATGGGAAATACCTAGGCTTCACGATGTTCGTGGAGAAGGCGCCGGAGTGGAAGATCGACATGCCGAAGTCTCCCGAGGGCGCTAAGTGGACGCCGGCGCCGCGGATCGTCAACGATTTGCACTTCCGCCAGGATCGCCGCGGTTTCATGGAGAGCGGCGCACGGCACCTGTTCATCGTCTCCGCGGAAGGCGGGACCGAACGGCAGATCACCAGCGGCGATTGGAGCATTGGAGCGCGCTTCGATGCCCTGGACCAGGGCGCTTCATGGGATTGGGCGCCTGATGGAAAGACGATACTCGTGGACGGTATTCCCGACTCGACGCAGGACAAGAATTACCGGAACTCCAACATCTACGTAGTCGATGCCGATGACGGCAGCATGCGCCGCCTGACGACTGAAGAGGGCGCCTGGACCAATCCGGTAGTCTCGCCCGACGGCAAGCGCGTAGCATACACCGGCTACCCGGCAACGACGGCGAGCTATCGGGCAGCGGACCTTTACGTGATGAACATCGATGGCAGCGGCGCCAGGAAGATCTCCGGTGACCTGGACCGCGATCCCGGTGGCTTACGATGGGCGCCTGACGGCAGCGGGCTGTACTTCACGGTGGGCGACCGTGGCACTTCGAATCTGTACCTGGCGTCGGTTGCCGGCGCCGTGCGGCCGGTGACCGAGGGCGAGCACATGCTGGCGGTAAGCTCGTTCGCCGGCAACGGATCGGTCGCCGCCGGAGTGCGGAGCAGCTACCAGGACCCGCCCGATGTCGTGCGCATAGATCTCAGGCGCGGCGCAACGGTCACCCGCCTGACCGAAGTGAACGCCGACATGCTGCGTAACGTCAAGCTGGGCGACGTCGAGCGCATCCGTTATGCGTCGTCAGGCGGGGCGACCGTGGACGGCTGGATAGTAAAGCCTCCCGGATTCGATCCGTCGCGGAAGTATCCACTGATCATGGAGATCCACGGCGGACCGCACGGGATGTACAACGTCGGCTTCAATTGGATGTTTCAGAACTTTGCCTCCAACGGCTACGTGGTGCTGTACACCAATCCGCGTGGCTCGACCGGCTACGGCAGTGCCTTCGGCAATGCGATCGAGAGGGCCTATCCAAGCGTCGATTACGATGACTTGATGGCGGGAGTCGATACGGTGATCGGACGCGGATACATCGACACGCGAAGCATGTTCGTCGGCGGGTGCAGCGGCGGCGGGGTACTGTCCAGTTGGGTGATCGGACACACGACCCGGTTCGCCGCGGCCGCGGTGCGCTGTCCCGTGACCAACTGGCTCAGCTTTGCCGGCCAGACCGACGTGCCGCTGTTCACTTTCAACTTCTTCGAGAAGCCGTTCTGGGAAGATCCGGCGCGGTGGCTCGAACAATCGCCGCTCATGCACGTAGGCAAGGTCACCACTCCGACTCTCTTGATGACGGGCGAGCTGGACCTCCGCACCCCGATCTCGCAGTCGGACGAATACTATGTAGCGCTCAAGATGCGCGGCGTCCCGACCTCGATGCTCCGTTTTAACGGCGAGTATCACGGCACGGGCTCCAAACCATCGAACTTCATGAGAACTCAGCTCTACATGATGAGCTGGTATCAGAAGCATTCCGGAAAGGGGGGCGACACGGCGACCGAAAACGGTCGCTGAGCCGCGCGGCGGCGAACCGCAAGCCCGGAATTTGCATCCGTTTGGCGCGTTTGCACCAAGGGGCACCAATCAGCCTGGCTCATGACGCGTCCGACCGATGCTCGTCCGCCTCTATCATTGAAGGATCCCGGAGCGTCGAGAATCCCGGGAAATTGCGCCGACACCGACGGCCCACCCGTGCCGGCGGTGCGGCGCAGTGACATCACCACAGAGCATCCGGCGGTAGCGACCGTTCTCGAGCGCACGACCGAGGCCTTCTTTTCGCTCGACCGCGACTGGCGGTTCATCTTCGTCAACGCCGAGGCGGAGAAGTTGTTAGGCGACCTACGTGCCCACCTCCTCGAGCGGCGATTCGAGGAGGCGTTCCCCGAAGCGCCTGCCTCGCTCTTCGGACAAGAGCTCCGCCGAGCGGTGCGGGAAAACACTCCTGTCCGCTTCGAGGCTCATCTCCCACCACTCGAAACCAAGCTGGCGGTACGGGCCTACCCATCCGACCATGGCATCTCCGTCTACTTTCGCGACGTATCGGCGGAACGCCGCACCTACGAAGCCCTGGTCAAGAGCGAGCGGCGCCTGCGGCTTGCTCTCGACGCTGGGCGCATGGGAACGTACGAATGGAACGTCGCGTCAGGCGCGGTAACATGGTCGCCGGCGCTCGAGCGCATGCACGGCATTCCGGAAGGCAGCTTCGAAGGCACCTTCGACGCCTATCAACGAGATATCCATCCTGAGGACCGCGTTCACGTACTCGAGACCATTCGCGCGTCGCTGGACGCCGGTCAAACACACCACTTGTTGTACCGCATCGTCAGGCCCGATGGAGAGACTCGCTGGCTCGAGGCGCACGGGCA
>JBGTNB010000462.1:0-1928 GCA_041743285.1 Gemmatimonadaceae bacterium | reverse complement strand
GCGACTCGCGCGCGAGTGCCCGCCGAGGGCATCGCCGCTCGCCGGCGGCAGGCGATGGACACCGCCTCGCCGCAAGCTGACATGGGACTCGACCTCGATGAGGCGCCAGCGCGAAATCTGGAGTTCGAGGACGTCGTTCGGCGACAGCTAGAGCTGCTCGGCGAGGATCCGGATCGAGAAGGGCTGCTGCGTACGCCGCAGCGCGTGGCGAACTCACTCACCTGGCTCACTCGCGGCTACGAAACCGACGTCAACGACGTGGTGGGCAGTGCGGTGTTCGAAGAGTGCCACGAGAACATGGTGATGGTGCGCGATATCGAGCTCTACTCGCTTTGCGAGCACCACCTGCTCCCATTCTTCGGAAAAGCGCACATCGCCTATATCCCCAACGGAAAGATCGTCGGACTTTCGAAGATTCCCAGAATCGTCGAGGTGTTCGCGCGCCGCCTTCAGGTGCAGGAGCGTCTTACCGAGCAGATCGCGCGCGCCATCGAGGATGTTCTGGAGCCGCGCGGCGTGGGGGTCGTAATCGAGGCCTACCACCTGTGCATGATGATGCGGGGCGTCGAGAAACAGAATTCCAAGACGATCACCTCTGCCCTGCGCGGCGTGTTTCGCGATAACGGCAAGACACGCGAAGAGTTTCTCTACCTGGCGCACGCGGCGAACGGTGTATTGAGGTGAAGGGTTCGCTCGCCCAGCGTAATGCAGCGGTGGTTGGTGGGTCACGGGGGATCGGACTGGCGACTGCACGGGCGCTCGCCGCCGCCGGAGCACGTGTTGCCATTCTCGCTCGTCAGGCCGAGCCGCTCGCAAGGGCGGCGTCCGGGCTGCCCGGTAGTACGATTCCGATTGTGTGTGATGTGCGGGATTCCGCGGCGGTCACGCGCGCGACGGAGCAACTCGTTCAGGCGTTTGGCGACGTGCCCCACATCGTCGTTTGCGCCGCCGGAGTGTTTCCGCTGGCACCGATCGCCGAGACCGAGCCCGCCGTTTTCGCCGATGCCGTTTCGGCAAATCTGATTGCCCCATTTCTGTTCGTGCGATCGCTGCTCCCGGCTATGCTCGCTCGAGGGGATGGTCATTTGGTGTTGATCGGCTCGGCCGCCGATCGGAACATCTACCCGGAAAATGGCGCCTATTCGGCCACGAAGTTCGGCGCGCGCGCGTTATGGGAGGTACTGCGCGTCGAGTTGCGCGGGACCGGGGTGAGAACCACGCTCGTTGCTCCCGGTCCCACCGATACCGGGCTCTGGGATGCGCATGATCCAGACGCACGTTCGGGATTTCTGCCGCGGAGCGCGATGATGCGGGCGGCGGACGTCGGCGATGCCGTGTGCTACGCGGTAACGAGGCCGGCGGGTGTTAACGTGGACGAACTACGCCTGTCTCCCACCTAGCAAGGCTCCATGCATCTGGAGGTCGTTCAGGCACTCCGTTGTCCGGCGGACCATGCGTCAACCTGGCTGGTTGCGCGTACCGATCTTCTAGAGGCGCGGCACATCGCGGAAGGGGTGCTTGGATGTCCCGTCTGTGGCGTCGAGTATCCGGTCACCGGCGGTGTGCTGCGGTTAGGCACCGCGTTGCCGGCACCAGACGGTGCACTCCGCGCCGATGCGCCACTTCGCGCCGCCGCTCTTCTCGATCTATCCACCCCTCACGGTCTCGTACTGCTGGCCGGTGACTGGGCGCGCATCGCCGTCGATGTCGCGGCGATGGTCGACGAGATACACCTGCTGGCGCTGGATTCGCCCGCCGATGCACCTCCGCCCGGCCTCGGCGTATCGGCGGTCGAGGCTGGCGCGTGCATACCGTTGCGATCATCTGTCGCGCGCGGCATAGCTCTGGACCAGGCGCACGCTACGGACGGAGCGCTGAAAGAGGCGGTGGAGGCGTTGCGCCCTGGGGGGCGTCTCATTGCGCCGGTC
>JBGTNB010000461.1:0-13429 GCA_041743285.1 Gemmatimonadaceae bacterium | reverse complement strand
TCCCGGGGCCATGGTGGCAGGGTGTGTGCTGGCCGCGGACGTCACACGAAGCCGCCGTCTGGCGACGTGGTATGCGCGCGGCCCGGCAAGGCAGCCCCGCAATTCTCCGAGCACCAGATCGAGTGGCGCGGCACCGGGGCGCTTGGCGAGCGAACGCAGGAGTTGGCGCATCTGCCAGATCCCCCAACCGAGCGCGATGCCGATCGTGCGCGGCTCACGACCTTGGAGCAGGTGCTTGGTCAGGTGTGCATATACACCCGTTCCATAGCCGCGTACGGTATCGCGCAGACTCTGCCAGTCGCGCCGGTGCCGATGAAAGCTGATGGCGCCCGGTTCATACGAAATGCAATATCCGGCCAGAAGGATGCGGGTGAACATGTCGTGGTCGCCGCCGGACTTGGTAGGCGTTCCCGCATCCAGTGCCTCGTCGAACGGCCCAATCATATCGAGAACGGATTTTCGCAGAGCCATGTTGACGCCGGCGCCGATCCGTCCGACCAGAAAAGGGTCGTGAATCGCGCCGTCGTAGCGAATCCTATCGAGTCCGCGAGAGAACGCGTTGGTCTGCTCGAACCACTCCTGGGCCACCGTTTCGAGCTCCAGCGGCAGCGTGAGGCCTGTAACGCAGAGCGTACGCGGGCCCTCGAAGCTCCGCATTAACGCGGCGAGCCAGTAAGGATCGGGCACGGCGTCGTCGTCGCAGAACGCCACGATCTCGCCCCGAGCCTCGCGCAGGGCGCGGTTGCGAGCGATATCCAACCCGGGACGTTCCTCCCTCACATAACGAACTCCCGGATGCCGGTCGACTATCCTCCGGGATCTTTCGTCGGTTGGAGCGTTGTCGATGACGAGCAGCTCCTGGCCGGTTGATGCCAGCGAGAGCATTGCCGTAAGGCACCGGTCGAGGTCCTCGGGCCGATCGCGGGTGCAGACGGCGACTGTTGCCGCGCTGCCGTCGAGGGACAGCGCCGCCGAGCACCCGAGATTCTCGAGCGCCTCGAGGGAGATGAGTCGATGTCCACCATGCTGGGCCAATGAGGCGCGCAGTGCGCGGCCATCGACGCGCCCTCCAGTCACCGGGAGCGTGAACAACGCGACCGGCACGGCGTCGCGTCGAATCAGTATCAGCGCGGATGCATACGCCTCGAGCCCGCCTATCTCGGCGGGTAAATAGCGCGCATCCAGCTGCAGCACAGCGGTAGCCACTTGCAAATGCTCAGCGAGGCATCCGCGGCGTCGCGGAATCCATGCGCGCCGTTAGCGTAAGGCGCGGATTCATCTGCACGGGCCCAGTGAACTCCTCACCACCGCGCACCTCGATGTATGCGATGGGGCCGGTGAAGCTCGATCGCCCGACCTGCTGATCCCAAACGGCGGATTCCAGCATGTAGACCCCCGGCGGCACGTTGAGCTGCAGCTCGACATCGATCTCGAAAGCTCCGAACGCCGGGAGCGATATGCCAAGCCGGCCGCTGGTCGTCTCGAACACGGCTTCGCCGGTTTGCGCGGACCGCACTCGCACGACGACAGTCTCCGGCTCGACCCAGCCGTCGTGCCTGATAATGCAGTGGAGCCGGGCCCCGATTACCTCGCCCGAGCGCACGGTCTCGCTCCCACGCAGCTCGATGGCTTCGATGCGCACCGCGCCCTCGCCGGTGACGGCATCCGTTGGCGGCGCCAAGCCGTGCAGATATGCCGTTATGCACTCCTGCGGCGTGCCGTGCATCCGCACCGCTCCGCGATCGAGCAGCAGGGCGTGCGTACATAGCGAAGCGACCGCCTCGAGTTGATGCGACACTACGACGACCGGTATCCCCGACCGGACAAGCTCCTCCACACGCGCAAACGCCTTCCGCTGAAACGATGCATCTCCCACGCTCAATACTTCGTCGACGATGAGTACGTCGGGATCGAGATGGGCGGCGATGGCGAACCCGAGCCTGGCGTGCATCCCGCTCGAGTACCGCTTTACCGGCGTATCGATGAACAGGGGAATGCCGGAGAACTCGACGATGCGGTCGAACTTGCGCTCGGTCTCGAGCCGTGGCATTCCCATGATGGCGCCTTGCAGGAAGATGTTCTCCCGCCCGGTGAGATCGGGGTGGAATCCTGCCGCGACCTCGATCAGGGCTCCGATGCGGCCGGTGGCGGTACATCGGCCCCGGGTGGGGCGGAGGATTCGCGTCAGCAGCTTGAGCGCGGTCGATTTTCCGGCGCCGTTAGGGCCGATGAGCCCCAATGCCTCGCCCGGCGCAACCGAAAAGCTCACATCGCGAAGCGCCCAGAACTCCCCGGACCAGAGCCCGTCATCGGGCGGAGTACGGCCAGCGAGCCGCCTGACGAATGCCGGAATGGCATCACGCAACCGGTCGTGAACCTCGCCATAGCGAAATTTCTTCCATACGTGCTCGAACACCACCGGCGATTCCGCGCGGGGGCCGCTCACACGTACTCCGCGAACTTGAATTCGGCGCGGTGAAAAATGACCGAGCTGACTACGAGCAGAACCACACTGGCGCCGGCGCTCCAGAGGAAAAACCACGGGGTCCAGACCAGCGCGCCGCCCGAGCCGCCGAGAGGAGCAGCGAGATTGTGTCCGGCAACTACCGCCAGCCGCATGCCTTCCAACACCGGCGCCAGCGGATTGAGCATGACGAGCCAGGTGTTATTTCCACCGAATGCCGAAGCGTCGAAGAAAACAGGGGTGAAGAAGATTCCAAAACTGAGGATGAGCTGCACCAGATGCTTGGCGTCACGGAAGAAAACGTTGGCGCAGCTGAACAAAAGCGCTGCGGCCGTCGTGAGCGTAATCAACACGCCGGTCAGGGGAATCAGCCAGAGCAGGGTCCAAGTCAGGCTGACGTTGAAAAAAGGAAGGATCACCATGAGCGCGGCGGCAGCGATCGCGCCGTCGGCGACCTGGGTCGCCACGGAGGCAAGCGGCAGCACAGCGCGCGGAAAGTATACTTTGGTGACGAGGGCCAAATTCGCCGTGATGCTGGAGGTGCCGAACCCAAGGGCACCGACAAAAAATGCCCAGCCGACGCTCTTTACCGCTATACCGGCCATTATGGCGCTGTCGAGGGGCGCGTTTGCCAGCCTTGTGAATGCAATTCGCAGCACCCAACCCGACAGAATGACCACCAGGGGCATGATGATCGCCCAGCCCACGCCCATGAGCGCCTGCTTATAGCGAATGCGCATATCCCGGCGAGTGAGCTGGAGCAATAGCTCCCGATGATCACTCAGCTCACGAACGAGCTCGACAAAATCGCCAAGAATGGAGGTACGACGCTCGCTTACCTGCGGCGGTTCGACGTCCGGCGGCAGTCGAGCGGCATCGGAGTAAGGGGGCGCCTGACGTTTCGCGGAAACTGGTGGCGCGTTAGTGTCGCCGGGGAGCATTCGTCAGAGCTACCTGTATATTGGATTTCAACCGCTCAATCTAGAAACGAATCGCGGAAAAAGGGGAAACCCTCGCTGCGATCGCACCATTCTGAACATTGACCCTGAAGTAAGGCTCCGCACGCATTGGGAAACGAACAGACGCCGCCTTCAGAGTCCTATCGCGTCGAGACGCTGCGCGTCATGTCCCGCCGCCAGCTGGCCGTCTACGCTGTACTCAGCATGGCGGCCTTGGCAGCGCTCGCAATCACCGGCGTCTATTGGTTTTCGCTTCCGGATTTTGGCGAAGCGCCGATACCCTACGTTCTCGCGACGCTGATTCTGGGCTATCAGGTGACGGCCTGGCTGCTGCGGTGGATGGTACTTCCGCGGATGCAGTGTCCCGGCCCGCCCCCGCCACTGCCGGTCGCGCGCGTTGCAGTCGCGACGACGATCGTGCCCGGCGCCGAATCGCTTGAAATGCTCGACCTCACCGTTCGAGCGCTCGTCGCAATGGACGGCGAACACGATACCTGGGTGCTCGATGAGGGTGACGATCCAGCAGTTCGCGATCTCTGCATCCGACATAGTGCGTGCCATTTCACGCGAAAGCATCTCCCCGAGCTCCGAACTCCGAGTGGCAACTTCGCCAACGCAACCAAGCATGGCAACTACAACGCCTGGCTCGCCTCGGTCGGGTATGAGCGATACGATCTGCTGATATCGGTCGACCCCGATCACCTCCCCGAGCGACATTACCTGACGAGCACACTCGGCTACTTTCGCGATCCCGAAATTGGATACGTGCAGGCGCCGCAGACGTACTACAATCAGGACGCAAGCTGGATCGCGCGAGGTGCCGCAGAAGAAACCTACGACTTCTATTCGGCGCATCAGATGGCCAGTTACGGACTCGGGCACCCGATAGTGGTTGGGGCACACACGGCCCACCGGATGAGCGCACTGCTCGAGGTAGGCGGCTTTGCCGCTCACGACGCCGATGATCTGCTCCTCACCCTGCTCTACCGTTCCACCGGCTGGAGAGGCGTCTATGTGCCGAAAAATCTGGCCGTCGGCCTGACGCCAACCAGCTGGTCGAGCTACATGCGGCAGCAATCGCGGTGGGCTCGGTCGCTGATGGATATCAAGCTCAGGTCGCTCCCCGCCGTCGCCGGCCGGCTCCCGGTAATCGAGAGGATGATCGGATTTCTTCATGGAATATTCTACCTTCGCGCCCTGACGATTCCACTTGCCTACTTCATTCTGGCCTGGCTGATCGGCACGCGCGGATTGCCGGCGTTCGTCTCCCCGCCGTCGCTCGTGTTGCTGACGAGCCTGACAATGATCCTTTCGCTAATCGGCACCTTCCGGCAGCGATTCTACCTCGATCCCAGGCGCGAGAGCGGCTTCCACTGGCGGGCGATGCTACTGCAGTTCGCCAAGTGGCCGGCGTTCCTGCCGGCGATCTGGCAAGCGCTCCGCCGCACGCACGTCGAGTACTCGGTAACCTTGAAAGTGATATCGTCTAGTGGCCGCCAACTCGTGCTCTGGCCTCACCTCGCAGCCGCGGTGCTGCTGGCAGAAGCCTGGATATTCGGCGCCGTGCTCGAGCCGCCCATCTCCCCGGTACGCACGGCGCTTTCGGCGTTAGTTGTCGCTCTGTCAGTGGGTCTTGCTTGGAGCGAGGCTTGGTCGTATCCGCCGGCGTTCGATCCAGCGCTTTACGATCGGTACCTTGCTGCCCGAACCGGCAGCGGCACCGACGCCTAGCGACTACCAGGTGGCGCGCCAGCGCTCGACGGCCGCGCAAGCATTCGACTCCGCCGCGCCAGGAGGCCGGACGAAGAGCAGCAGGAGCTCATCGTCGCCCGACCCGGCATCGGTGAGCTCAGTGCAATTGGCTGCCAGCGCCGGTCCTAGTTCCCACTCGTCGATCTTGAGATGGGTCATGAAGATCAAAGTGGCCTCCGACTGCCGCAGGTAGCCGGCGAAATCCTCAGGCTCCATGCCCAACGCGGGATATACGGGGACGACTTGCCGGCCGGTCAAATAGTAGAACGTGCCTTCCTTGGTGGTGAAAACGTGCGCATTCGGTGGAAGCGTTTGCGCCACCGACCCGGTGACGGCGCGGTAGCGCTGCACCTTGCTGTCGCAAGGCAGTCCGCTGTTCATAGAAGGACTCTGGCAGTCCGCGGCTTGCCGGACCATGGCCGAGACACTCCGCGCGCCACCAACGAGCATTACAGCGGATAGCGCCAGCGCCGGCGCGATCGCAATACGAGGCGTTAGGCGCGCGCCGACTCGCCAGGCGCCAAGCATCATCAAGGCGACCAGGACAGGCAACAGTGGACTGACGAAACGACCAATTACGTACGGCCATATCACAAGCAGGGCAGCGTACGCCGCCAGTGTCAGTACGGCGGCACGCCATCGCCGCATCGCCGCTACCACTCCCGTGACAAGGGCGATCAGCATTGCCAGCAGCCACGCTGCATTGTCCACTGGCGTACCCTCCACAGTCGGTATTGCAAGCACCGTCGGAAGCGTGCGCGTGAGATAGGCAGGCGTGTTCTCCCGGACTCGACGTGCGATGGCGCGGGCGAGGACAATTGCGCGCGATGGATTTCGGCTCTCGATAGACGTCGTTGTGTCGTTGGCCGGCTTGGGCCGTGCGTCGCGAGGCAGCGTGGCAAGCGCATCGGCGATGTATGAGCGGCCCAGGATCTTCTTCGGCGCGAGCACGGTCCAGCCGATCCAGGGAGCGATCGTCAGGGCTGATGCGAGCACGAGGATCAGTCCATTCTTCCATTCCCGGGCAAGGAGAAAGTACACGAGCATGCCGGCGACGAGCGCCACGCCGGCTGAGCGAGTGAGCGCCGCGGCGATGATTGCCGTTATGGCGATCCAGCGATGACGGGCTTCCGCCGATGGCCTGAGAGCCCAGAGCGCAAGCATGACGGCGGCCATGAACAGTGGCTCGCTCTGCACCCGCGACGACGCCAGAACGAGAGATGGATTCAAGGCGAGAACGGCCACCGTGACCCCGGCAAGCGGTACAGACCACCGCCGCATTGCGTCGAATAGAAGTGCGAGCGCCGCGCAGGAGAGTAGAATGTTGACGGCAATGACCAGGTCGAAACTGCCATCGGCCGGCGCCCCCAGGAGCGCGAGCAGCGCCGGGTATCCAGGCGGATACTGCGAATGCAACGGATTGCCCACGTAGAACAGCTCGCGATAGTGTCCTTCGCGGAGAGCGCGGGCGAGCAGCAGGTACACGGCGTCATCGTTGCCGGTGCCGAGTTGCCGAATCCGCAGGATCCACGCTAGCAAGGCGTGCATCGCGATCGGAACCGCTGCAACCGCGACCACCATCCAGCCTTTCGTGCGCGTGCTTCCGGATCCCGTTGCCTCGGCAGGCGAGCTCATCCCCAAAGCTGCGATCTCACTGGTCGTACGGCAATACCGGCTGGGTAAAGCATGAACTCTAGTCCGGCCGGTCGAGGCGGATCGTCGATAAGGCTACGGAGCGTCAAGCGGCAGCGGCACCAGCTGCGAGGAGCCGGACTGCACCGCTGAGATTCCTAACGCGCCCCGGTAGTTCCATCCCCAGCAGTACGCCGCGCCGTATGCGGTAATTCCGCAAGCGTGGTTGGCGCCGACCGCGATCGATCGGAAATGCTGGCCGCCCGATACCTTGACGGGGACCGGAGAATTTGCGGCGGCCCCGTCGCCAAGCTCGCCATGAGTGCCGCTCCCCCAGCAGTAGGCTTCTTCCGATGCGGTCAACCCGCAAGCGAAGGCCGATCCCAGGCCGAACGTGTCGTTCGCCGGGCTGGTTCGAAAGCGCACGGCACCGAGCGGCGCCGGGACCGGAACGGGCGACTCGGACAGCCCCGCCGTATCGCCGAGCAGGCCGAGGTAGTTGGCACCCCAGCACCACACATCGCCGCTCTGCGCCAGCGCGCAAGCCGCGTTCGCTCCGACCTGCACATCGACGAAGGTCCCGGTCGTTGCCACGGCGTTAGGGAGGTACCGCGCGAATTGTCCGGTGCCAAGCCCGTGCCCACCAGAGCCGGAGAGGTTGGCACCCCAGCAGTAGACACGTTGCTGAACGGTGAGCCCGCAAATCACATTGAGACCGGGGCGAACCACTGCCCACGGCCCGCCTGCCGCCTGCACCCGCGACGGTGCCCATCTAACCGACGATCCGTCACCCGGCGACGTCCCCCAGCAGTACGCCTCACCGGCCGTAGCCGTTATGCAGCCGCCACCATACCCTAGATGCATTGTCCCCTCGGGAAGCCAGCCGGCGGCGCGTGGAAGCGTATTGCCCGGATTGTCGACTCCGTGCATCCGCTCCACGCCCCAGCACACCCAGCCCGGGCCCGGCGCGTAGCATGTGGCGCCAGAGCCCGACACTATCGCCATGCCTGACGAAGTCGCCTGGGAAGCACCGGAAACGAGCGTTGGCCTGACGACACTGTCGGGAGTGCTGATCCCGGCCTGGAGGCTCCGGTTCTCCCCCCAGCAGTAGGCAAGATCGTCGTGCCCGATTCCGCAAGAATGCCATGGCGCGTTACCACCGCCGGTCAAGCTCAGCTGGCGCCAGCCAAACGCCACCTGGATGCTCAGCGTGTCGCGCGCGGTGCCGGCCGCCAGTACCATGCGCGCTGATCCGGGCGCCACCGCGACGACGGAGAGTCCCGGCTGCACCGCCGCGATCGATGGGTCCAGTGAGGCAAGGTTGAGAGTCACGCCGACCAACCGCTCTCCGGCCACATCGAACGCCGCGCCCACGAGGCTCCGCCCACGCAGCGGTGTGATCGGGCTCGGGCCACTCGCGGTGTCCGTCAACTGCACCGAAGCCGGCACGGCGGGCAGAATCGCGTAGATCCCCGCCCCCGACAGCTCCCCTGATACCCGGCGCGTGACTGCGTTGAGAACGCTTCCCGCAGCCAGTTCCTCCCAGCCGCGGCCGTCAACGAACGTGTGAAGCCGGAGGTCGGCTTCGGTAACACCACCCGGTATGCGACCCCGATCGTACGACAGCTCTATTTTTACGGGAAGGGCGAACGTGGTACCCGGCGGTCCGATTCTAATCGCCGTTCCCCCCACCACACCGTCGCCTATCGGCGTCGCCATCTGTTCCACAGTGATGCGCACTGCCTGGGTGAGGGCTCCGGCAGGTATCGTGAGGCGAATGCTGTCGCCGGGTAGGTTGATCACGCCCCCCGCAGCATCGATGCGGTATCCCGGTTCCGGTCCAGTGCTGTCGGTGCAGGAGGCGGATACGAGCACAAGCAACAACCCAGCTGGCCAAGTCGCGTGCTTGCTGATCAACGAGGACCGCCTCCGTTAGTGGTCGACTCCCACGCGGCTGCATCACCGCATGTCACACGTGGCTGCTACGCAACAACTTATGCTGGGCGGACCCGACAACAAGACCCCCCAACGGTCTCTGTGTGCGACCCACGCTGCATTTATTGACCGTATTCACGACCGCAGTCGCCGGACGCGCCGCTCGCTACTAGGTTCGGGGGCCCGAATGAGGAAGGGTCGCGTCGGCTTTTAGAGAGCGTAAGGCACACCACGTGCCGCAACCCACACACCGGATAGCATGGAAATCGAGTTCCACGGCGCAGCGCGTGAAGTCACCGGCTCCTGCCACATCCTTCGTGTAAACGGCCATACCGTTCTCCTGGACTGTGGCATGTTTCAGGGACGCCGCAGGGAAAGCGATGCAAAGAACCGGCGCCTGCCTCTGCCCGTCGAACAGATCGACGCGATCGTCCTCTCGCACGCTCACATAGACCACGCGGGCCGGCTCCCGTTGCTCACCCGGCACGGATTCAACGGCACCATCTGGTGCACCGCGGCTACCCGGGACCTCTGCGCCGTCATGCTCGCCGACTCCGCGCACATTCAGGAGAAGGACGCAGAATTCCTGTCACGGCGGCAAAAGGAGGCGATCCCGCCCCTCTACGAGATGCGCGATGCGGCCAGGGTCGCCGAATTGATGGTGGGCGTGCCGTACGCCCGTGCTTTCGAAGTCGTTCCCGGAGTGCGCGCCACATTCCTCGATGCCGGCCACATACTTGGCTCGGCCTGCGTGCTTCTGGAGTGCACCGAGGGCGGAGTCACCAAGCGACTTGCCTTTTCCGGTGACATTGGACGATGGGGGCTTCCTATCATCCGCGATCCCCAGTCTCCGGCGGGAGCAGATCTCGTCATCATGGAGTCCACGTACGGCAATCGTGACCACGAATCGGTGGAGGGGGCGCGCGAACACCTGGCGCGGGTGGTGCGCGAGACCGCGGCGCGTGGTGGCCGCATCCTCATACCGGCTTTCGCCGTTGGGAGGACGCAGGAAATCGTGTACGACCTGCATTCCTTGCGGCTCGCCAAGCGCATCCCAGCGCTACCGATCTTTGTCGACAGTCCGCTGGCGATCAGCGCCACGACCGTTTTCGCCGAGCACCCGGAAGTGTTCGATCAGACCGAGAACCTCGTCCAGAGGGTGCAGGAACTGTTCGAATTCGAGCAGGTCCAGTACACGCGAAAGGTCGAGGAATCGAAGCACCTGAACACGATCACGACACCGATCATCGTCATCGCCGCGTCTGGCATGGCCGAAGCCGGGCGGATCGTGCACCACCTGATACAGGGCGCCGGTGATCCTCGGAACACTATATTGATTGTCGGCTTTCAGGCAGAGCATACCACCGGCCGCCGCATCGTCGAGCGCAGGCCGGAAATCAAGCTCTTTGGCGACATGGTGCCGCTCCGAGCGCAGGTGGAAATCCTCAATGGCTACAGCGCGCACGCGGATCGCACTGAGCTCCTTCGGTGGCTCGATGGCGTGAGAGCGCACGACTCGGCTTTGCGTGATGTGTACCTCGTGCACGGTGAGCCCGAGGCGCAGGATGCGCTCGCGCTCCGCCTCGGCGAGCTGGGTTATCGCGCCGTTGCGCCCGAGTCCGGAACGCGGATCCGCTTCTAGATCAGAATGGTGATGTAGCCCGGTAGATTTCCGCGCTCCCACCGGGCACCTTAGAATGCTGGATCGGCGCTCAGCGGTACCTCGCCTGCCAGCGCCCGTAAAAGGGAGCCCATGGCCACGTCTCTTAAGCCCGATGGACGGTCGCGACTTTCTGCCGCCGACCGAATTCTGCATGCGACCGCGCTCACGATTGCCGAGCGGGGTGTTTCGGCGCTTACGATGAGCGAGGTGGCGGAAGAGGCGCGCGTGAGCAAAGGCCTCATTCACTACCATTTCCATGACAAGGAAACGCTCCTCGCGCGCGTGCTGGAATGGATTACACGGCAGCTAGTTGATCGGGAGGGGCTGGCGCTGGCTCACTCCACGCCGCGGACGGCGATCGATGATTTGTGGAACTGGTTGAGTGACGAGCTCAAAAGAGGCCACCTCCATGTGCTCGTCGAGCTAACCGATTCTCGAGAAGATCTCGTTCGACGCGAAGTTCTCGTTTCCGTTCGCGTGCGGCGTGAAGCGACGAAAGCATTGACCACGCGGTTGTTCGAGCTCCTTGGCCTCAAGCCCAGAGTGCCGACGGAGCTTATCACCGAGGCAGTTCTCGCCTTTCGGGACGGACTGGCGATAGCCGCGGCGCGCGACCCTGACTACGACCCCCGCGCTGCCTTCGATGTTTTCTGGCTGGCGATGCTGAGTCTCGCCGACTAGGGAGCAAACTTCCGACCGACCGCTGGTGTCGTAGATCTGAGGAGTGGAGTGTGAGGTTTGGCGGTTGGCAGCACCGTTCCCTCTCGCGCGTGAGCGGAGTTCGGTGCGCCGGCGATCCGACCCTCGACCCTCAGGCGACGTGAGCCTAGCTTCCGCCGCATGGCACGCCGACTTGCGTCGCGGATAAAGTTGTGGCTCGCGGGGTTCATCCTCGCCGTCGTCGTCGTGGCGTGGCTGGTGTCGGTGTCCGCGGTGATGTTGTACTCGCGGCAGGACACGGCCCGCCCGGCCGATGCGATTGTCGTGCTAGGAGCCGCGCAGTACGTGGGCCGGCCCTCGCCGGTATTGCGGGCACGGCTCGATCACGCCGTGTCGCTGTACAAGAAGGGACTCGCGCCGCAGCTGGTGCTGACCGGAGGGATTGGCGTGGGCGATACCACCAGCGAGGCGGCGGTGAGCCGGCGGTACGTGCTGACCAAGGGCGTTCCCGCTTCGGCAATCATCACCGAGAACAAGGGACGGACTACGCGTGAGTCGGTGGCGGCAGTGGCGAGCTGGTTGCGCGCGCATAACGATACTACGGTCATTCTGGTCAGCGACCCGTTCCACATGTTGAGGCTGACCGTGCTGGCCCGCCGCCATGGGTTGGTGCCTCACGCATCGCCCACGCGAACGAGCCCTATTTCGAGTAGCGCCAGACAGGAATGGAAGTACGTGCTCAGCGAATCGGTGAAAGTACCCTTTGCCCTACTGTTCGAGAGGAGCGTCACGCAATGAGTCGTCGTGGATTCAAGGTGCTGGCCGCTGCGTTCCTGATGGGAGCGTCGACGGCCGCCGCGCAGCAGATACCGCGAATCGCATTCGAGAAGTTCACGCTGCCCAATGGACTCGAGGTGATTCTGCACGAAGATCACTCGGTGCCGCTGGTCGCGGTCAACACCTTCTACAAGGTCGGCTCCGCCGATGAGAAGCCTGGCCGCACCGGGTTCGCGCACCTGTTCGAGCACATCATGTTCATGGGCTCGGAGAACGTGCCGGTGGGTGCCTTTGACCAGATGCTCGAAGCGGCGGGAGCGAGCAACAACGGGTCCACCAACACCGACCGGACGGATTATTACGAGCAGATGCCATCGAACGCGCTGCCGCTGGCGTTATGGCTGGATGCCGACCGGATGGGATTCCTGCTTCCGACGATGGATCAGGCAAAGCTCGATCTGCAGCGCGATGTGGTGAAGAACGAGCGCCGCCAGCGGGTCGACAACGTTCCGTACGGCAAGGCGTTCGAGACGATCTCGGCGGCGCTGTATCCGCCGTCCCATCCATACTCGTGGTCGGTGATCGGCTCGATGACGGACCTGAGTGCCGCGACTCTCGAGGATGTGAAGGGCTTTTTCCGAACCTACTACGCACCTAACAACGCGTCGATGGTCATCTCCGGCGACTTCGTGCCCGATTCGGCAAGGGCGTGGGTGACGCGCTACTTCGGCGACATCCCGCGTGGGCCGGCGATGCCGGCGCGGCCATCGCCGCCGCCGGTGACACTCGCCGCCGATACCTTCCTGGTGCTCGAAGACAAGGTCCAGCTGCCGCGCCTGTACCAGACGTGGCACAGCGTTCCGCTGTTCGCGCCTGACGATGCTGCCCTGGATGTGCTGGCATACGTACTCGCCGGCGACAAGAACTCGCGGCTGTACAAGCGCCTCGTCTACGAAATGCAGGTGGCGCAGGATGTGGCGGCGTTCCAGAACAGCGGCAAGCTCGCCGGCAGCTTCGGGGTGATCATCACTCCCAAGCCGGAACAGACGCCGACCCGGATGGCCGAGTTGCTCGGGGAAGAGCTGAATTCGATAATCGCGCGCGGCGTTACCCAGGAGGAGATGACGCGCGCGCAGAACACCATGCGCGCCAATTTCCTCGACCGTCTGGCGAGCGTACTCGGCAAAGCCTATCAACTCAATCTGTACAACTACTTTGCCGGATCTCCCGACTACGTGCGGCAGGATGCGGCGCGGTACGATGCCGTTACGGCCGCCGACGTTCAGCGGGTGGCGGCTACGTACCTGGGAAGGAAAAAGGTGGTACTGACGATCGTCCCCGAGGGCCAGGCCGAGCTCAAGGTGTCGGGAGGTGCGCAGTGAGCGCCCGCCGTCTGGCCGTATTTCTGACCGCGGCCACGGTTGCCGCCGGGTGCGCTCGCTCGCCTCGTGCTGTAGAGCTCGAGCCGGTTGCGGCTCGCCCTAACGAGACCGCCGCCGCCGCGCCGGCTGCACAACCCGAATTCGACCGTTCGCTCCCCCCCGTTCTCGCCGCACCGCCGGCGCTGGCGCTGCCGCCGGTCGTCGA
>JBGTNB010000460.1:0-3058 GCA_041743285.1 Gemmatimonadaceae bacterium | reverse complement strand
CCGGTATGAGTATCGAGCGCCAGATAGACCACCGACATGCCGCCCTCGCCCACCTGCCGCTGTACCCGGTAGCGGTCCTCGAGCATCTGGTCGGGGACGATCGGCGTCCGGCGAGCGTGCCTGCTAACGCGTCCTCGAGGGGCCAGGGGGCGCTCCGCCGCGGGAGAATGGGGCTCCGCCGCCGGAGAACGGGCTTCCGCCGAGGGAGATCCGGGCTCCGCCGGCGGATTGGCCGCCACGGCAATCAGCGCCACTCCGTCGGCGGGGCAGACCGTAACCCCCGCCCACTGCCGGCCACACAACGGGCAGCGCCCGGTCACGCGTGGACCCGATCCCGCCCAGCCGCCTTTGCGCGGTAGAGCGCCTCGTCCGCGCGCGCGATCAAATCGTCGGCGGATGTCAGGTTGTCCGAAGGATACACGGCGATTCCCACACTGATCGTCGTTCGAACGCCCTCTCCTCCCTCGGCTGCGCAGAACACCGTGCCCGCCACCCGCTCGCGGACGCGTTCGGCGAAAGCAGTGCCACCCTCGATCGCAGTCTCGGGGAGGACAATCACGAACTCCTCGCCGCCATAACGCGCAACGATGTCGACGGCGCGCACCTCGCTCACCAGCAGGTAGGCGAACTCCCGCAAGACGTCGTCGCCGACGAGATGCCCGTAGGTGTCGTTCACATCCTTGAAATGATCGAGGTCGATCATCAACAGCACCAGCTCGTGCTCGTAGCGCGATGCACGCTCGACTTCCTCGTTCAGGCGCAACATCAACGCGCGCCGGTTGAGGGTGTCGGTGAGCGAGTCGGTGCTCGCCAGCTGCTCCAGCCTAACCTTGTCCGCCTGGGTCGATTCGATGAACTTCGCTCGGCGAATCGCACTCACCGCCGCCTTGATGACCGTATCCGCAAAGGCCACGTCGTCAGGCGTGAGCGCAGGCTCATCCTCGGCGGTACGGAGGAAAAACACCCCCGATTGCCGAAGGTCGAGCTGGAAAGGAAGGGCGATGACGCTGCGCACCGTCACCTCGTCCCCTTCCAGTTCCCAGGAATCGCGCACTCCCGAATACAGCGAGTCCTGCCGGATGTCCTGTATCAGCACCGGCTCCTGACGCTCCAACGCCAGTTGAATCTCCGGATAGCGCGCCAGCTCCACCTCGAGGTTACGCAACCCAGGATTCTCATATGCCGTGGCAACGACCGCGCGGCTCTCGCCCGGTCGGGCGAGCACCAGCGAGCAACGCGCGATGTCGAGCGCCCGCGCAACGCGCCGCACAAGAAGATGGTAGATCTCGTCGGGTGACAGGTCGCCCGTTACATCGTGCAGGATGTCGACCAACTTGCGATGATGCTCCGCCTCCCGCCGCGCTCTGGACAGCTCCGCTCTCGCCGATTTCAACTCCTCGCGCGCTTCGCTCAGTAGCTGTTGAAGGCGCAACTGGACCTGGATGCGCGCCAACAGCTCGCGAACGCGAAACGGCTTGCCAATGAAGTCCGCCGCGCCGAGACTCAGCAACCGCACCGTCTCATCCTCCGGCGGCATCGCCGTAATGATCAGCACCGGCATGTTGCGCCATGGTTCATCGGCCTTGAGCCACTCGAGCAGCCGTGGTCCCGGCAACGTCGGCGAGGTTATGTCGAGCAAAAAGAGGTCGGGCACCGTCGTCGCGAAGTGCTCGAACAGCAAATCGGCGCGCGACGCCTCCATCACCTTGTATCCATGCTCCCGCAAGAACCACGAGACGGTCCTGAGGAGCAATTCGTCCTCGATCGCGGCGAGCACGACCGGCTCATGCATCGCCGAGCAGGCTAACGAGTCCGGGATAGTCGATGTTCCCCCCGCTCAGCACTGCGACCGTCCTTCCGGTCGACCGCACCTTACCGGACTGGAGCGCCGCGACGGTAATTGCGCCGCTCGGCTCCACCAGCAGCTTGCTGCGGTCGAGCAGTGTGCGCATCGCCTCAATCAAGGCTCCATCCTCGACCAGTACCACATCATCGAGATACGCTTCATGATGCGCGAAGTTGAGCGTGCCGACTTCCACCGCGAGCAGACCATCGGCAATACTGGCCGTACTCGCAAGGCGAACGGGTTTACCGCCGGCGCGTGCGCGGGTGAGCTTGGGCGCCCCGGCCGGCTCTGCGCCGATGACGCGCACATTGGGTGACGACAGCTTGACCGCCGCAGCTACGCCGGCGGAAAGGCCTCCACCACCCACCGGTACGATGACCGTCTCGACGTCGGGCATCGCCTCGATGATCTCGAGCCCCACCGTGCCCTGCCCGGCGATGATGACGCGATGATCATAAGGCGGTACCATCGTCATTCCCTCGTCGCGCACGAGCTCCAGCGCCCGCTCCATCCGCTCGTGCGTGGTCGTTCCAGCTAGCACGATGCGGGCGCCCAAGCGTTCCGCGCCGGCCCGCTTCGCCGGGGTGACCGTGGTCGGCATTACTACAGTGCAGCGAACTCCAAACAGCTTCGCTGCCAGAGCGACCGCCTGCGCGTGGTTGCCGCTGGAGGGAGCAATGACGCCGCGCGCGCGAGCTTCGTCATCGAGCCACGAGAGGTACGTATACGCTCCGCGGAACTTGAACGCGCCGCCACGCTGGAGCGACTCGGGCTTGAGCCAGACAGGACAGCCGCTGACTTCGCCGACAGCCTCGGCCGGGAGCAGCGGCGTAGGCGTGGCAATGCCGCGTAGCGTAATGGCCGCGGCATTCAGCTCGTCCAGCGTCACCAGCTTGTCGGCGATGCGTGCGTGAGGCTTCGAAACGCCCGCCGTACTGAAATCCGTTCCCGTCACAGTGCTCCCGCGTCAGGCGCCTGATCGGCGCCGTTAGGCCGCCTCACTGGCCGGTTTCTTCGTCAGTCAGTTCGAGCTCGGTTGGTAGATCGCCCTCCTCTTCGCCCTCGACGCCGGGCACGACCGCATCGTCCTCCGGCACCACGCGCGCCACCGCCTGCACCAGATCGGTGGAATCGAGATTTACCAGCCGAACGCCCTGCGTGTTCCGCCCGCTGATCCGAATCCCCTTTACCGGCATTCGGATGATCATTCCG
>JBGTNB010000459.1:0-5925 GCA_041743285.1 Gemmatimonadaceae bacterium | reverse complement strand
TCTCTTCCACACGGTCGTCTGCTTCATCGTTTCGCTCGTGTGGGGCGTGATCGCATACTATGCCTGCCTCGCAATTGTCCCGGGCTGGGTGCCGCTCGGCGTCGCCAAAATGCTGTCGACGACTGCCAAGAACGTTCTGTTGGCTACGGCCTGATCGTCGTCCTAATCCACATCATCCTGCGTGTTCGCCAGCACCGACAACAGGAAGTCGCGCTGCTGCGCCAGGCACACCTTGCTGCACAGGCGCAGCTCCAGCTCCTGAAGCTGGAGATGCAACCACACTTCCTGTTCAACGCGCTGCACTCAATCTCGTCGCTCATTCATTCCGACCCTCGGGCAGCCAATGAGACGCTCGTGCTCGTGTCAGACATGCTTCGCCACGCCGTCGACACCGTGCGCATTCAGGAAGTGGCTCTCAGGGATGAGTTGGCGATCTTGCGACTATACACGCAGATCCAGCAAGTGCGTTTTGGTGACCGTCTTCGTTTGACCTGGAACGTCGACGATGCCGCGCTCAATGCAGCAGTACCCCACATGTTGCTGCAACCGCTTGTCGAGAACGCCATCAAGCACGGACTTGAGGCACACTCCGCTGCCGGTC
This sequence comes from Gemmatimonadaceae bacterium, assembly GCA_041743285.1. GTDB lineage: Bacteria > Gemmatimonadota > Gemmatimonadetes > Gemmatimonadales > Gemmatimonadaceae > JALZIF01. The sequence goes on along the minus strand of JBGTNB010000459.1, from coordinate 5,324 downwards.
GAATCACCATCGGCGCCCGGCGGGAGGGTGACATGCTCCACCTGTCCATCCGCGACGATGGTCCAGGGCACGCTGTGCCAAGCCCGCGGCGGGGTGCCGGGTTGGGAATCACCAACGTTCGCACTCGTCTCGCTCAACTCTACGGCGGAAGGCACACTTTCAGAATTGGGCGTGCAACGGGAGGGGGAACGGAGGTAGCGATTGCCTTGCCGTTCACGATTGCCAGTTCGCCCGCTGATTCGCTGCTGGCGACGGCGGACGTCGACCTAGCCGCTGACGCACCACGTCTTGGCACTTCGGGAGTATCCAGGCGAGATCGTGATAGCTCGTCGTCCTCCCACTCGGAGATCTGGGCGCCTCCGAGCTGACGTATTGACGTACTCACCTCCGATTGCACAGCCACACTCCCCCGGTAGAGAGCAGCCGAGTGACCGATGGCGCAGCCCCTGAGCAAGTGGCCAGACGCGGAAAGAATTGCGTTGCTTGTGCGTGAAGCGCAGCGCGAGATGCCTGGTGCCCTGGACAGGCTTCTTGACACGCTTCGGCCGGCGCTGGTCGCCTTTTTCTCCAATCGACTACCCCATGAGTTGGCCGAGGATGCGACCCAGAACGCGCTTTCCCGTGTAGCTCGAGCTCTACGCCGGATCGACCCCGAGCGCGCGGACGCGTATGTCGCCACGGTCGCCCGTAATCTTTTCCGCACGGCCCATCGTCGCCGTGCAATCGACTATCGCCGCCACGCTGATATTGATCTGGCCGACGTCTTGGAGGAGCATCGTCAGGCACCGGATGAACGCGCCGAGTACGAGGAACTGGTCCGTGCCGTCCACGGCGTAGTCGCGGCGAAGCTGTCACCCCCGCTCGCTGAGATCATCCGTGGTCTAATTCGCGGAGAGACCCCTACGGAAATCGCGCTCCGTCAGGGAGTCAGCGCGGTGACTGTTCGGACGAGGCTCATGCGAGCACGGATGATTCTTCGGCGTGAACTTCGTATTTTTCTGGATGATCCGGTTGCGCGAACAGCCATCCAGGATCACCAGGATCGCCGCTTATCCGGTTGAAGTCTTCGTTCAAGTTTCCTGGTCTTGGCCTCTCGCAATGGCAGCCGCAGTTTGCGGTCGCCGAGTCTCGAGCCAGCCAACGGCTTGTCTCAAGGTTTCCATTTGCAGGCCGTCGAAGACGTTTCTCCTCCCTAAAAATGCAGCGAGGCTGTGGGAACAGCTTGCCGTTAGCGGCGGAATGTGGCGATTCTTCATCCACACCGGCCGCCGGAATAGCCGAGAATGCATCGCGGTGCATCCATGCATTCGGAGACCCTCATGCCAACATCCTGCTTCCGAGAATGCTTCGCCTCCGAAGTCCCATTGACCTGTTATTGCTGGACTATTCGTCCACGTCGGCGTTAGAGGCGCAAGTCACAGGGCACAAGCGGAGCGGGTCGTTGGAGTGGATCCGAGCCGAGGCCTTCTCACTGGACAACGAGCAGTGGCATTCGGCCCTGTGTCGGGTCCTATCTCATTTTGGCCTCTGTGGCGAGACTAGTCGTGTCTCTCCTGAGATTGCAGTCTTGGACTGGAGTCGAACGGAGATCTGCTCGGCGGAAGGACTTGCTTTCTTCGCCGTACTGGTCCAGCGCCTCACTTCGATCGGCGTCACGGTGGTCGCCTGCGACGCCGGGCTGAGCGATGTGAGTCTTGTACTCGAGACAAGCGGCGCTCGCGCGATGACGCAAACGAAACGCTGGATCTCCGAGACGCATGAGGCACGTAACAGCGTCGAGACGCTTGTGCCTCTAGCTTTATCAGCGGCAGGCACCACGAACGGAATCGGGAGTTTTTGTAATTCCCTCAACGACAGCTTGGTGGCACTTGGGGCTCCAAAGAAATGCCGCCAGGCGGTTGTGGGCACTGTTATCGATCTGATCCAAAACGTGAAATCCCACTCGCAAGCTCAGTATGCGGCGGCGACGGCGCTCTTACTTTCCCGGAAACGTCCCAAGATCATACAAATCGGTATCGCCGACGATGGGCTTGGAATTCCCAACACTGTCTTATCCCAGCCGCTTCATCAGTGGCTGGCATGGTTCCCGGATGCGAGTCTCACAGAGGTCGTGCTCGACCAAGGACTCTCAAGTCGCGAGTCCCAGAGTGGAGGCGGATCAGCGCACCTGATTCGACGGCTGGTCTCTGAGGTACGAAGCCGTGTCATAATCCGTACGGGCGGCGCGTTGATATCCTTCGATAGTGACGCTCCGTCAAAGTTCATGAAGCGAAACCTCAGCCCAGGGTTGGGAACTCAAGTCCGGCTGGAGGTCTGCCTTTAGTTCAATCGTGCATCGTGCACGCGCTTGACATCTCGAATACATCCCGTATAATCCCCAACATGAAAGCGTATGAAGAGGCTGAGCCGTTCCGCGTGCTCCAGAAGATCGGGGCCGATGGAATGGCGTTCACAAGCAGCGATACGGAGCGTGCTGAGGCTGAACTGCTGGGCCTCCTTGAGGATCTGCCTCCAGGCACTCTACTGCCAATCGATTTTACGGGCGTTCGGATTTCGTCTGAAGCCGCACGACAGTTGCTTCGGCGTGCATTGCTTCGCGTCGCCGGTGGCGAGTTGGTAGATCGGTACCTCGTTCTAGGTGACCTCGACGTCAGTCAGTACAATGTGGAGATCATGCTGGACGGTGAGGCACTGACTGCGGTAGAACGAAGTGAGGAAGGCCCGCAGCTTCGTGGTCGAGTAGACCCAGCTGTTCGAGCAACTTACGAGTTTCTTCTCACCAATCAGACCGCGACGGCCAGTAAGCTTCTCACCGAGCTTCGGCTTTCGAACATCTCCACCGCAACGAATCGGTTGTCCAACTTGGCTAGACTCGGGCTTGCCCGGCGGGTAGAGCAGCGACCGGTTCCGGGCGGGGGGCGGGAGTACGTCTACGCTGCCATTAAATAGGCGGAGAAGAGTCTGAATGCACCGTGTTTAAGTTGTAGAGTGTATGCATTGACAACTGGGCCACACATGCAGTATCGTCCTAGTGCCGCGAAGTTTTTTCGCTATCACTTGCAGGGGAGGTCGCGTGGGCCGAAGAAACACTGGAGTGCATACCACACCGAATCCGGACGGTGCCGGATGGGTGAACCAGGTATCAGGGCGCGTAGTCTCGACCCACCGCCTTAAGGAGAGGGCGGTGGACAGCGGTCGAGAGATCGCAAAGGAGCGCGCCACCGAGCACTCCATTCACAAGCTGAACGGGCAAATCAGCCGAAAGAACAGCTACGGCGGAGACCGTAACCCTCCGAAAGACAAGAATCGGTAAGAATGGATTTACCCTCGCTGGAGGATATCGCTCGCCTGTGGTACGCAGGTCCGAATGCTATCAAGATCGCGGCTGCACACCGCCGATTCTTCCAGATGGGTGTCGACGAGCGTGAGTTGTTCGTCCTCGCGCTCGATCTCGAAGAGGGAATACTGCCCCGAATTCATGTGGGCGGGGGAGTGTCCCGGCAGCATGTAGTGAACGATGGTCGCCTTCTCTCCAATGGAGGTCTCTTTGACTACCGAAACACGCTCGCGGCCAGCCGACCCGCCGCCGCATCCTCCGCATCCGCCTCACCCACCTCATCCGCCGCATCCGCCGCATCCCGAACCGAAGCCGCCAAAGCCGCATGCGCCCCACGGACAGTAGATGCTACGGCGGCAGTGGCACCTTGCCGGCCGAGATCTATGGCGCCAGCCGACGTCCTCACCGAGGATCGGCTGGCGGCTGCTATGTGGTTCCCGCAATTCGAGCTCACCCATCGGAAGCATGAGCTTCCCTTTTGGACTGGCGTCGTCCGGCCACTAAACCCCATTGGTGGCATGTTCCAGTTGCGCGCGACGTACCAACCCGATCACCTCGCGCCGTTGCGGATGACGGTGCTGGGGCCCGCGTTAGCGCCTCGCGCTCCACACCGATACGCGAACGGAGATCTCTGTACGTTCTATGCCCCACTCGGTTCTTGGGTTCGCGGACGCCCGGATGACGATCTTGTCGAACTGCTCCGTTTCGCGATTACATGGTTGGTGCGCTACACCTGCTGGCTGACCTTCGATGGATGGTGGCCCGGGGTGGATGTTCCTCACGATCCTGCCTATCTCGTGGGAACGCTTCGCGATGACGACCACTGCCCCTATCACAGTCCGAGACTCTGGGGCGCCTGCTGCAAAGCCGCGCAGAGGCGCTTGGCTTCCGAGCAGCGTGAGCGTCAGGAGCAACTCGAGCATGGCATCATCCGCCCAATTGTATCGAAGTAACCCGGTGCAGACTTAGTCGAAGTCCGCCGGAATAGCTTCGCGGGTCGCGGAAGCGCTTGTGTTGTGCTACACAGGCGGAGTGCCGGCGAGGCCGCCACCGCAGGCCTACGGGGTTGGACTCTCACCCGGCGCGCGTTCTCGACGCGCTCGAGGTTCTCGGCCGCCCACACCCAGACGCCGCAGAACGCCGCTCCCAGTGTCATCCCCCAGTTCCGTCAGGCTGCCGAGGCGTCGAGTACCGGCTACCTCAACAGGCCTGTCCCACGAACTCCGATACAGACATGACCCTGGCGCCGGGATACCGCCCTAGTAGGACATCGCTGGCAACTCGCTGCAAACCCCGATCATCCGTGACCAGAACCCGCTTTGGATTGCCGGCTAGGTAAACCAGCTGAGCGATGTCATTGGCATGTGCGGGCTGGGCGAGCTGACTGGCCACGGCACGTTCGTATACTGTCGCCCCGAGGCCTTCGAACGACAAACGCCAGGCTTCGCTTGCAAGCACGGCGTCAACTGGCGCTGGCCCAGCCAGCTTGAGCTGCGACCAGTAGCGTTCGATGTACGTGTCCAGGTGAGATCTAGTCGTCCACTGCTCTTCCAGAAATCTGACGCTTGATCCCCACGGATCGCCGAGCTGTTTGCTCTTGAGAAGATCTCGTACGTGTCTGCGAGCGCGTTTATGGCGCCCGTCGAACTCAGCCTGCTGGGTATTTAGAAGCGTCTCGGCCTTTCTGACATGATCGTCAGTAATTCGATCGGGCTCATACAGCATCCACTCGAAATCGGACGGCACGTGCTCAAAGGTCTCTTCTCCACGACTGATCATCTCTCCCACGCGACGCAAGCATTCCAGGGGGAACGGAAGAACAGGTCGCTCTTGAGACATTGCTGCCATAGCGCCGAGCAATCTGGAGCGCCGAGTCGGGTTGGGCGTCTGCACGATCTCGAACAGATTGACCGCGGTCGGACGGAAAAGCAGGTCCGCTGCGCGACAGCTCGCGATGACGCGCTCCTGAACCTCCGGGCTTTCGAGT
>JBGTNB010000458.1:0-7698 GCA_041743285.1 Gemmatimonadaceae bacterium | reverse complement strand
GCTTCTTCCTTGTAGTAGGCGCGGTTGCCGAACCGCCTCACGGCGCGTAGCTGATCGCCCTGCTGCATGGCATCGAGCTCGAGGTGCAGCTCCATCTCCTCGTTAAGCTCGTGATCATAGGCCGCGGGATGAAAGAGCGTGCGCAGCCGGTGCCTGACGCCATCGATCCACGACATCAGGCCTCCTCGGCGCGGCCGAGCACGCGCGCGATTGCCAGACTCACCGTGTCGAACGCCGAGATCTCCTGGCCCAGCTGCTTGCGGCCCGACGCTGTGATGGTGTAGTAGCGAGCACGGCGACCGGTTGGGGATTGCCCCCACTTGGACGTCGCCCAGCCGGCCCGTTGCACCCGCTCGAGCGCGGGATAGAGCGACCCCTGTTCCACCCGAAGCACATCCTGCGACATCCGCTCGATGTGCTGGGCGATCGCGTAGCCGTGCAGCGACCCCATGCTCAGCGTCTTCAGGACGAGCATGTCGAGTGTGCCGGGGAGAAGGTCGCTCTTAGAATTGCGCGAAGACATGCTGTAGTATGGGTAGAGAGTCTACATGTGATAGTCAGATAGACTACATGTAGGGAGGGATTGAGGCAAGGCTGGCTGGGTCGGGGGTCGGGGGTCGCGGGTCGGGAATCGGGAATGGGGAAGCGGGAATCGGGAATTGCACTCTGATCGGGGTTGGCGCTGGCCTGGCTGCGAGGGATCCGGCTACCGATTCCCGATTCCCAATTCCCGATTCCCGACCCCCTGCGATATAATCCGCATCCCCCATGCACGCCCTCACCATATCCGCCCACGGCGATCTCGGCCGGCTCGAGGTTCGCGACGATCTCCCGGTGCCGGAACTCGCGTCGGACACGGACGTGCGGATTCGCGTGCACGCGGGCGCGCTCAATCATCTCGATCTGTTCGTCGTCGGTGGGCTCCCGGGCGTCAACATAGTGCCGCCGTGGATCATGGGTGGCGATGGTGCTGGCGTCGTCGACGCGATCGGCTCGTCCGTTCGCCACGTGGCCGTCGGCGATCATGCAGTCATCAATCCCGGGATCAGCGATCGCACTTGCGAATACTGCGTCGCCGGCGAACAGTCGCTTTGCGTCAGATTCCGTCTACTTGGAGAGCATTTACCGGGCACGTTCGCCGAGTACGTCGTGGTGCCGGCGACGAACGTGCGGAAGATTTCGCCGACAGTTCCGTGGCCCGACGCGGCAGCGTTCACCCTGGCGACGCTGACTGCCTATCGAATGATCGTCACCCGAGCAAACGTTCAACCGGGTGAAGACGTGCTCATCTGGGGGATCGGCGGCGGCGTTTCGATCGCGGCAATGCGCCTTGCGAAGCGAATCGGTGCGCGGGTGTGGGTGACCTCATCGAGTGACGACAAGCTTGCGCGTGCCAGAAAGCTCGGCGCCGATGAGACGCTGAATCACACGATAATGGATGTGGGCCGCGAGGTACGCGCCCGCACGGGGAAGCGAGGCGTGGATGTCGTGATAGACAACGTGGGTGAGTCGACCTGGCAAGGCTCCCTAACGGCGTTGGGCCGCGGCGGCCGCCTCGTTACCTGCGGGGCAACGAGCGGCCCTCAGGTAACGACCGATGTTCGGCGCCTTTTCTGGAACCAGTGGACGATCATGGGCTCGACGATGGGGAATGATGCCGAGTTCGATGCCGTCACAGAGCTCCTGGGAGACGGCGAGCTCGTCCCCGTCATCGATGCCGTCTATCCGCTCGAAGAGAGTCGCGCGGCGTTCGAGCGCATGCGTCTGGCGGAGCAATTCGGAAAGATCGTGCTCGAGGTCGGGGGGTAATCCAGGGCCTTACGTCCGAGTCGACAACCAGTCGCCTATCGAGATCCTGCTGAACAACATTAACTTCGCACTTCGCACTTCGCACTTCGCACTTCGCACTTCGCACTTCGCACTTCGCACTTCGCACTTCGCACTTCGCACTTCGCACTTCGTACTTCGCACTTCGTACTTCGCACTTGGCTTCCCGCCCCTCGCCCTTTCGCATCTCGCATCTCTCATCTCTGTTCTCATCCCCTTCGATGCTGATCCCTCTCCCTACGCGATACACGGATTACGACACGAAGGGGCATGTCAACAACGCCATCTATCTCACCTATTTCGAGATCGCGCGCGCACACGCCTGGCGCGAATTGGTTCGCCAGGCCCCCGCGTCGCCCGTCGCGCATCGCTCACCTCGCGCCGACGAGCCACTATTCATTCTGGCGGAGGCGACGGTGCGTTATGTGAGCGCGGCGATGATCGGGGAGAGTCTCGAGATCGAGATGCGTATCGGTGAGATCCGGACTAAAGCCTGGGTCTGGGAGTACGTGATCAGGTGCGTGGATGACGGACGTACAATAGCCGAAGGGAAAACGGCGCAGGTGTGGTTCGACTACGAGGCTCGGAAATCGGTACCGATTCCGCCGGAGATGCGGGTGGCGCTGGAGTCTATCGGCTGAGGCGAGATTCCACTTCGCACTTCTTTTCGCCATTCTTCGTTTCATGTCCAAAGTCGAACAGATTACGGCGATTCGGGCGACACCCGCCCAGGCCATGCGAGCGTTGGTGACGACATCGCGCCTCGCCGAGTGGGTCGCACCGGACGTGACGCTCACGCCGCGCACCCGCGCCGCCACGTTGTCGCCGGGAGATCAGTTGCGCCTGGAAATCCCGGTAGGTGCGGCGTTCGACTACGTCGTCGAGGCGGCCACCGATCGTGAGGTCGTCTTCTCGTTCAGCGGTCCGTGGTCGGGCGAGGAACGCTGGAGCTTCATCGCCGATGGCGCCGAGACCCTGGTGCGACGGGTGTATGACGTTCGGGAGACGCACGGCCTTGCCGGACTTGCCTGGCCAACGATCGGGCGTGCGATGGTGATCGCGCACTACAAGCTCGAGATGATGCGATTTCGCGACATGGTGGAGCGCAACCCCGGCCCGGCGGGCGAGATCGACAGCGGCATCGGCGAGGTGCGCACCACCTACGATGTCGATGAGGGATGAGGCCCCCGCCCACTTCTCGTCCGACGAGGAGCGAGAGATAAAGCAGGCCGCCCAGGAAGGCCGGACTCCCCTCTGCCCGCTCTGCCACATTGGAATGAGCTCCCGCATGATTGGCGGCGGCTCCTTTGGCCTGGGCTACGCCCGCCGCCGTGAATGGCTGATCTGCGGGGAGTGCCGGAGAAGCGTGATCTTCGATCGGAGGCGGGGCACGCGAAACTGAAAAGGGGCAACTGCGGGAAAGGGGAAAAGGGAAAGGGGAAACGTGGCTCAGCCGATTCCCGATTTCCGACTGCCGATTCGCGATCCGTTTCCCGTTTCCCGTTTCCCATTTCCCGCTTTTTTTGACCCCGCCCCCCGCCCCCGCCCCCCGACTATCTTTCCCCCGTGTCTCTCACCGAACGGCTCCGCGAAAGCTTTTTGCAGGTCTTTCAGTACGTCCCGTTGTTGCTGGGCGCGCTGGTCATTCTCTTCGCCGGCTACCTGCTGGCAAAGCTCCTGGAGCGGGGCACCGACCGGCTGCTTACGCGGGTTGGGCTAAACCGCTGGTTGGAGCGCGGCGGGGTGATGGATGCGGTAGAGCGGACCGGGTGGCGCACGCGGCCATCGCGCGTGTTCTCGAACCTGATCTTCTGGTTCGTCATGTTCGCGGTGATCCTCGTGGCCGCCAACGCGTTAGGGTTGAGCGCCCTGGCGGATCTGTTCTCCGAGCTCGTGAGCTACATCCCGAGTCTGATCGCCGCTGTGGTGATCGTACTCGTCGGGATCGTGCTAGGCGACTTCGTCGAAGGGCTGATTCGCGCGTCGGCGGGCGCGCTCCACGGCGGTACCACGATGGCGCGCGTCGGGCGGGCAAGCGTGGTGGTGCTGGCGATCTTCATGGCGTTGCAGACTCTGGGGATCGCACCCGACATCGTGACGACGGCGTTCGCCATTCTGTTCGGCGCCGTGGCGCTGGCGATGGCGCTGGCCTTCGGCCTGGGGAACCGCGAGCTGGCTGGAGAGGTAACTCGGGAGTGGTACGAGCGCGTGCGCGCCGAGCGGCGCGCCATCGAGCGCGACAACGCCGAGCGGGACGCCAGAGAGCGAATGGCGGAGTTGAACGAGGAGGGGGCGCCGCCAGCGAGGCGTTAGGGAATAGTGCGCCGGCGTCGTCCGGCCGGATGACAATTACAAGGAGGAAAGGAAGTGCGAACCGCGACAACGCGGCGCGCCGCCATTGCGCGTGCGCTGTATGCGATAGTCGGATTGCTCATCACTGCCGGCGCGGCAACCGCTCAGCAAAGCAAGGCTAGCCGCGTCTCACCCGCCCCTGCCGCGGGTCCCGCCGCCGGAGAGGATGACCGTTATTTCGCCCGGGCGAATGTGCTGCGCGCGCGGATTCTCGAGCAGGCGTCGTGGGCGGATTTTGGCGCTGGGGAGTGCCGCGCCGGCGCATTGCGTGTGTTCAGTATCGACAGCGCCACGGCAAAGAACTCGGATGCCACCAACCTGATCGGCGATTTGGAGCGCCTCGTCATCGCCCGTGGAGTGGAAGCGCCGCTGGACAGCGGGCAGGTCAAGGAACTTCTGACCACTCTCATGGGCTGGGAAGCAGGGATCACACGTCCCAAGTGGGACGTGCCAGCCGGACAGCAGACTCGTGAAGCATTGGCCGCCGGCCTAACGGGTGAGTTCCTCAATCCGGTCACGGGCAAGTGCGAACTGCTCTCTCCGCTGGATACAATGCGTTTCGTGCTGCCGTCCGGCGTTTCGGCCGAGCCTCCACGCTCCCGCGAGATCGCGGTGCTGGTGCGTTCCGGACCCGAGGGGCTCAACAGCTTGCGGGATGACTTCTTTGCCAAGTCCGGGCATCAACCGAACGCTGCGCTCGTCTACACGAACGTGATCACGCTGGTGCCGTGGCGCGGTTACGCGGTGGTGGCGGTCAACCGGCCGGCTGAACTTCGTGGGGCGGTGCTTCAGAAAAAGACCGCTGGCGGAGCGGTGTATCTGTTCCATCGCGTGAGGGGCGAATGGCGGTTGCTGGCGATTACGCGGACATGGGGATGAGGGTCGGGGGTCGGGGGTCGGGGGGTAGAGGGTCGAGGGTCGGGGGTCGAGGGTCGAGGGGTCGAAGTGAGTAGCGAGGGAGGCCGGGCTTTCATCGCATAAGTCATTGATTCCTAAGCACTTCGTGCGCTGTGAAAGCACGGGTTCTCCAGTTAGATTCCGTAGTCTGCGCCCCGCGCGCGCATCCCACTAGAAAGCCAGCCTCATGACTGCTCCGAACAACCGCGAAAGAATCGTCTCCCGGCTCATCGACGATGAGATGAAGGAATCCTTCATCACCTACTCGATGAGCGTGATTGTTTCACGTGCCCTGCCGGACGTGCGCGATGGGCTCAAGCCGGTGCACCGCCGGGTGCTGTACGCCATGAGCGAACTCGGGCTGGTGCCCGGGCGGCCTTACAAGAAGTCGGCGACGGTCGTCGGCGATGTGCTCGGCAAATACCACCCGCACGGCGACCAGTCGGTCTACGATGCGCTCGTGCGGATGGTGCAGGAGTTCTCGATGCGCTATCCGCTGGTGGATGGGCAGGGGAACTACGGCACGGTCGATGGCGACCGGGCGGCGGCGTACCGGTACACCGAGGCGCGCCTGACGCCGATCGCGATGGAGTTGCTCTCCGACATCGACAAGAACACCGTCGATTTCGCCCCGAACTTCGATGAGCGGCTCAAGGAGCCGAAGGTTCTCCCGTCGGCGTTCCCGAACCTGATCGTCAACGGATCGTCGGGAATCGCCGTCGGCATGGCTACGAACATTCCACCGCACAATCTTCGCGAGGTGGTACAGGCCATAACGCATCTCATCGACGACCCCGAGGCGACGCCCGCCGAGTTAGGCAAATTCGTCAAGGGACCCGATTTCCCCACCGCCGGATTCATCTACGGCCGCCAGGGCATTCACGATTATCAGGCGACCGGCCGCGGCCGCATCGTAATGCGCGCTCGCGCGGTGATCGAGGAGAAGGAATCGTCGGGGCGCTCGCAGATCGTCGTTACGGAGATTCCCTACCAGGTCAACAAGACGTCGTTGATGCAGACGATCGCGCAGCTGGTACGCGACAAGAAGCTCGAGGGGATTTCCGACCTGCGCGACGAATCGTCCCAGCGGGAAGGAATCCGGATCGTCATCGAGCTCAAGCGCGACTCCATTCCGCGGGTGGTGCTGAATCAGCTGTACAAGCACACAACGATGCAGGCGACGTTCGGGGTGAACATGCTGGCGCTGATTCCGGATCCGACCACCGGGCAGCTGGTGCCGCGGGTGATGGCGCTCAAGCCGGTGCTCGAGCACTTCATCACCCATCGCCACACCGTCATCGTCAGGCGGACGGAGTTCGACCTGGAGAAGGCGCTCGAGCGCGAGCACATTCTCGAGGGGCTCAAGATCGCCGTCGACAACATCGATGCAGTGATCAAGCTGATCCGTGCCGCCGAGGACACGCCGTCTGCCAGCGCGCAGTTGCAGCGGCGGTTCAAGCTCTCCGAGCGTCAGGCCGAAGCGATTCTCAACATGCGCCTGGCAAAGCTCACTGGGCTCGAGATTGAAAAGCTCGAGGCGGAGCTGACGGAGGTTCGGGCCACGATCAAGGAGCTGCGCTCGATCCTCGCCTCACGTGAGCGCCGGATGACTATTCTGCGCGAAGAGTTGGTGGCGGTTTCGGAGAAGTACGGCGATAAGCGGCGTACCGAGATCACCAGCGACGAGGGCGAGTTCACGATCGAGGATCTGATCGCCGAAGAAGACATGGTCGTGACGATATCGCACAGCGGCTACATCAAGCGGACGTCAGTCACTACCTACCGCAGGCAACGGCGGGGCGGGATGGGCGCCAACGGGTCCGATCTCAAGACCGATGACTGGGTCGAGCACCTCTTCATAGGGTCGACGCACGACTACATCCTGTGCTTCACGGATGATGGGCGGTGCTTCTGGCTCAAAGTGCACGAGATACCGCAGGCCGGCCGTTCGGCGCGCGGCAAGCCGATCGTGAATCTCATCAACGTTTCGCCTGACACGAAGATCTCGGCGATGCTGCCAGTTCGCGAATTCAGCGACAGCGAATATCTTCTGTTTGCCACGCGAAACGGCACGGTGAAAAAGACGGCACTGTCGCAATACTCGAACGTGCGCGCGACGGGGATCAAGGCGATCAAGGTCGAGGAAGGCGATGAGCTGATCGAGGTGAAGATCACCAATGGCCGGAACGACGTCGTGCTCGCCACAAGATTCGGCCTGTCGATTCGCTTCCACGAGTCGGATGTAAGGCAGATGGGGCGCGATACGACCGGGGTGAAGGGAATCGAGCTGCGGAAGGGCGATGCGGTGATAGGGATGGTGGTGAACATGCGCGACGCATCGCTGCTCGTGGTGACGGAACGCGGGATGGGTAAGTGCTCGCCGATCGATGATTATCGCGCGCAGCGCCGGGGTGGGAAGGGGATCATAACGGTCAACCGAACGGAAAAGACCGGCAATGCGGTGTCGATAAAGGAAGTGCTCCCCACCGACGAGCTGATGCTGATCACCAAACACGGAATGATCATCCGAATGCCGGTAAAGGGGATTCGGATCAGCGGGCGGAACACGCAGGGCGTTCGGCTGGTAAATCTCGATTCCACCGATCTGGTGCAGGCGGTGGC